>CAZFGM010000217.1:0-10317 GCA_964518515.1 uncultured Alcaligenaceae bacterium
TCCAGACGGCGTTCTCCGCCGACCGCCCATCGGCCCGGATCGTGTAGTAGGCGGCATCGCCCTTGTAGCCGCAGTGGGTTTGGTGGGTGGTCCGCTCCAGCAGCGCCATGTCGGCCGCCGCGCGCGGGATGTACTGGACTGCCGGCAGACCCACCTCCATGAGCGTGAGCGCGCGGGTGGTGTCCGCGACCACGCGACCATTGAACAGGACGCGCACGCGGTTCGGGTTCGGCGCGATCGTGATCGGCTTGTCGCTAGAACGATCCATCTTGGTCTCCTTTTCGATGTCCCCGGGAGAAACGAGACTTCTCGCTGACGACCAGAAGAAGAGAAAGATGAAAAGAAGGATGAAGATTAGAAGATTATGAGCAAGATCAAGAGTAAGAGTCGGATTCGCCAGGCGAATTTCCTACTCATGCTCTGAATCCTAATCCTCTTCGAAATCGTACTCCTCCTTTTTCTGAGACTATAGCAAAGAAGTCGGGTGGAAGTAAGTTTTTAAGTTTTCAGCCCTGTTCACGTTCACGGGGTTTCTCGCTGTTGGGCTTGACGCCGGTGGCAAAGGCTGAAACCTAACGGCGAGAAACCCCGTGAACGGGGTTCAGTTGGGGGGTGGAGTCCCTCCCACCCGCCGTAAGGCGAAAGGCAGGAATTAGCCAATCGGTGGAACCGGCGTCTCGCCTGTCCGGAACCGGCGAGACGCCGGTTCCACCGGGTAAGTTATTTCCTGCCGTTCGCCTAAACGGCGGCTGGCGGGAACTTAAGGTCTCTTATCCCGATTCTTTTGCTATAGACTAAAAACTTGACCCAATAGGCTAATCCGCCAATACTATCTTGAAACGTTTGGCCAAGAGAAAAAAAGCAACCATTCCCTTCTCAGAAAGGATGAAGCGCATGCATCGGATCCTTTCGGTCGCGGCCCTGGCGGCGGCGGTCGGCCTGGCCTGGACCGGGCCGGCCCGCGCCGCCTGCTGTTATTTCTCCGCCAAGAACGCGGACATTCTCCAGCCGGCCCAGAAAGTGTTCCTCTCCTGGGACCCGGTCAAGAAAATCGAGACCTTCACGGTCCAGCCCAAGTTCGCGGGCAACGCCCTGGATTTCGGCATGGTGATTCCGACGCCGGCGCAGCCGAAGCTGCACGAGATGCCGCGCGATTTCTTCAAGCACCTGGCGGTGTACACGATCCTCAAGAAGCGCGAGTTCCCGCATTCCAAGCTGCTGTGGCTGCTCGAACCGCCGCCGCCGCGGCCCCAGGGCAAATCCGTCCCGAAAGACAAAAAAGCGGACAAGGACGATCTGCGCAAGCCTGATATCAAGATCCTGGAAAGCGGCGTGGTCGGCTCGCTCGATTACAAAATCATCGAAGCCGGCCGGGCCGACGACCTCTACCAGTGGCTCAAGGACAACAAATACCACTACGCCGGCGACGAAGCCTCGCTCAACTTCTACGTCCAGAAAAAATGGCTGTTCACCGTCATGAAGATCGACACCATGCAGATGAAGAAGAACAAGGACGGCTCGTACAGCGGCGAAGTCACGCCCACGCGCTTTCTGTTCTCTTCCGACAAGCTGGTCTATCCGGTCAAGATCACGCAAATCTCGGTCAAGGAGCGGACCGAGGCGCTGTTCTACGTGCAAGCGCCGTACAAGGTGGATTTGCCGGGCGACCTGAGCTACCAGTATACGTGGGTGCCGATGCTGCAAGCGGCGTCGGGCTGCACGCCGGGCGGACTGCCGGGCAAGGGCGCCGATTGGCTCAAGGCCATCGAAGGCCAGATGCCGGCCCTGTTGCGCCGCGGCCAGGAACTGGGCTTTCAGTTTTTCCCCGGCCAGCGTCCCCGGCCCAACAAGCAGGGCCACATTCCCACCACCATGGAATGGGCCAGGAAGCTGACCGCCGACGATATCAAGGTGCTGCGCGGCCAAGCTCCCTACAGCGAAAAGGTGCCCAACGTGGATGAAGGCTTCACCGAGGCCGACGGCCGCGACAAGAAACGCGCCCGCGCCATTGCCAAGGTCATCCGCGAGCGGCTGGAACGAGCCCGCAAGGAACGGCCGTTCGGTTACCTGGTCCGCGAGGCCCCGGCCGAGGACCTTCGCCAGCTCCAGCAGCTCGCCGGCCATCTGCAGGCCGAGCTGTTCATCACCAAGTTCCGCAAGATTTTCGCCCGCGACGAGATGAACGACGACTTGGTTCTGGTGCCGGCCAACCAGGGCCAGGCCGAGGACAACTCCGAGTACGAGGAAATCCTGCCGGTCTCGCCGCCATGATGAGAATATTTTCCGAGCCGGAAGCGTGAGCGACGGCTGGGCTGCTCCCGTCGCTCACGCTTCCTGCTCGGACAGAATGCCTTCGGGCAGAAACGGGTATGAACCCGCCGGATACGGGCTCACCGTTCCTGGAAATGTTTCTTGTCCTCGGCGCTGGCGACAATGGCGACCTTGCGGAGGATGAGAAGCTGGGCGGTGAGCTCGTCGAGGTATTTTTTGCCCAGGTCGGTGTGGGCGCGGGCGATAAAGTCGTCGTAGGCGCGCTCAATCTCCCCTGCGGCAAACTTGTAGCTGTTATGAAAATCGTCCAGGGTGGGGCTGTGCGGACGCACCACCACGGCCACGTAATAAACCGAGCGCGGCTTGTTGGTCAAGATCTGGATCTGCTTGCCCAGCCGTTTGTTCTCCTTGAAAAGATGCTTGTTCAACTCATCCAGGGCCTTGGTCCCGGTCTCGACGGCCTGCTGATCGTCGATGAGGATGAGCAGCTGCTTGGCCATGTCGGCCTGGGGAAAATCAAAGACGTCCTTGGGCAGGGAAAATTCGCGGTAAACCATGGACTGTGGGCCGACCGGACTTTGCAGCAGGTGGGCTACCGGATGGGTTTTCGGGTCTTGTTCGGTGGGCCGGTAAAAGCGAATGGGCGAATGGCCCAGGGCGGCGGCTTCGGTGAGGGCCAGGTCGGCCAGGTTTTTCTGGGCGGTGTTTTGCATGGTGAGGGTAAGTTTCTTGGCCCAATCCAGAGCCACGGTATCACGTGCCAACTCCAGCTTCCAGGTGGCCAGGACCCGATCTTTGACCTCCCCTTCCATCTTGGCGGGGAATTCCTGAGGAAGCTCCTCGGTCTTCCAGAACAGGATGGGCTTGTCGTCGGAATCGAAAAACTTGATGGGTTTCTTGGCGGCGTCGGGATCCTTGCGTAAATCACGGAACCGTTGCCACATTTTGCCGCGGGCCCGATCTTCGTCGCGCGGCGTCTGGCTGATCTTTACGGTCACATCCGGCGGCCAGGGCTTGACGAGGTAACTGCCCACGCCGGCCGCGAACTTTTCATTATCGAAGAACAACCGGTGGAATTGGTCCTCCTTCAAGGCGGTGGCCTCGCGTCCCTCGGCCATATTCAATTTCCAGAAATGCTTGGGGTACGCTTCCCGCAGCGGGGCCAATTCCGGAGCCTGGTGAATGTGGTATTGATCGTAGAATTCGTAGGTGCCGTCGATCACCAGGCCGTACTTCTTGGCCAAGCGGGCGGGTTCGTCCTTGAATTCTTTGAAATTGCCATCTTTTTCCAGTTTTTCCACCTCCTGACGCATCGCGATCATGTTTTGTTGCATCCACCCCTTGGCCTTTCGCTCCTCAATCGGGTAACCCCCGTTCAGGGCGAGCCGATCAATCATCTTGGACAGCAAATCTTCCTTGACCTGGGCGAGAGGGAAAAACCGCAGTTCCGTGAGCCGCGGGTCGGCATCGATTTTTTTCCAGGCTTCAAAAACCATCGGGGGCAGAAAAGGGGCACGCAAGGACGGGAAACCGCCGACGGTCGCGATCGCTCCCCCCATCTGCACCAGACGACCGGCCATGAGGGCCCGCTGGCGGCGCTCTTCCTGTAGCAGGGGAGCAAAATCCTTTTCCAAGCCTCCGAGGCGGTAGGAATCAAAGACGGTAACGGAACCGCCGACGGCCGCCAAGGCTAAGTTGCGGCCTCCATGGCGGATGTTGTAGGAATGGTAGGTGGTCACGGGACCGCCCACGGCGGGGCCGGGCATCGGCAAGTGGCCCAGCAGGGCGGCCACGCCCGCGGCGGTAGGCTTGCCGTGGCGCTTATACAGGGTCCAGACAAAGTTGTCATCGCTCAGTTTGGCAGACAGGTATTTTTGCAAAAAGGCTTCGGCCGTTTCAATTTCCTCACGCGTGGCGCGGCGGTCAAGAGACAGGTGTCGTTTCTTCATATGATCATAATCCCGGTCCAGGGAAGCATCGAGGGCCAGGTTGGCGGAACCCAAGTGAGCGACCAGACCCATCCAGGAACCAAAAGGGTTCCCTAAGTTGGGGATTGGCTGCACTTCGCCAACCTTGTCTTGCCCGCCAAAGTTGGCTTGCAAATGGACCAGGGCCTGTGCCGGCCCCTGGTAATACGAGTCCTTCACGTCCCCCATGATGTAGCGGATTTTCACCTTGTGCGGCGATTGCAAGCCATTCTGCGGCGACGTCGGATCGTAGACCTTGTCCTTGCGTTTCTCGAAAAATTCCTCGAGGGCGCTGGGCGGCGGCGGGACCAGCGCGGTCACAAAATCGAGGGCGGGCAAGAAATCCTTGGCCGCCACCGGCACCAGGGCGACTTCGTATTCGGCCCGCTTTTTCTGGAAATATTCCCACAGTTCATGCGGGGTCAAGCCGGCCCGCGGCGTGGGCCGCACGTTGATCAGCCGCAGGCTCAGCGGCCGATCAAAATCTCTCATGCGTTCGGTAAATTTCAGAGTTTCCAAAGCCCGGTGGATGTTTTTATCCCCGGGGTAGGTCCGGTTCCGGAACGAGGCGACCTGGGCGGTGGCAATCGCCAGCTTGGCCAACCGCACCCGAAACTCATCGCGGAGGGCATCCATAACCGTCGCCCAGGTCAGGGAACGGAAACCGCCGCTCACCTCGCGGAAGATTTTCTGCAGATCGTTGTCGGTGAAAATATCGGAAAACCGCACAAACACCTCATCGTCGAACATCTCCTTCACGACCTTGTCCACCAGATGAATCCCCAGGCGATCGGCCTCGTTGCGCCACATGAGGAATTCCGCCAGGTTCTCCAGGGTGGTGCCGGATTCGAAATAATGTTTGCGGGCCAACCGGGCCCAAAGGTCCTGGATCATGCTCTCGCTGGCCATCAAGCGGAAAAGGTAAACCTGTAGTTCCGCAGTTTTCTTATTCTTCTCCTCCTCACCAAGAGAAGGATCTTTCACCTTTTTGTCCAAGTCGGCAGCGGTCTTCTCTATTTTCATGGTCATTTCGCCAAGCTTCTCGAGCAGTAAATCGCAGGCCTTGCGCATGAATTTGTCCACCAGGGTGCGCCGGTCCTTGCGATCAGACATCTCCTGGTAATACACCTTCCGGCCGTCCACCGTGGCCAGGTGATTGCCACTCCGCCCCCGGACCATGTTCAGGATGCGATCGCTGAGGTCGCCGCCGACGCCGGTGCAGAGCACGAAGGTCACCATGCAAACAATCAAGATGGTGGCCATCCAGAATTTTTGATATTTGCGAAAATTCGAAAATGGGTTGAAAGCCATGATCCACCTTCGCTTTAGGGCAATTCCCCGCTGAACCTACGCCGGCGCCGGACTTGACACCGCGCGAAACCCTATAGTATGGGTGATTGGGAACGGGAACTAAAATAGCGATTGTAGCGAATTTACGGGGTAAAACAACGCCAGTTAGGAGTTAGTCAGAGGTCGGGCGTCGGGAGAAGGTTTCGAATTTGGGTTTTTGAATTTGTTTCGAATTTCGAATTTCGAATTTCAAATATTAACGCAGTAGTTAAACCTTCCAAAACGGAGTCGCATCGTGGTGGCACGGAAGAAGAAAAACCTTGTCATCGTCGAATCGCCGGCCAAGGCCCGGACGATCAACAAGTATCTGGGGTCGGACTACGAGGTAGTGGCCAGCAAGGGCCACATCCGCGATCTGCCCAAGAGCCGATTCGGCATCGACATCGACAAAGGCTGGGTGCCGACTTATCGCATCCTCAAGGATCGCAAGGACCTGTTGGACGGCTTGAAAAAGCAGGCCGCCAAGGCCGGCACGGTCTACCTGGCCCCTGACCCCGACCGCGAAGGCGAGGCCATCGCCTGGCATCTCAAGGAAGCCCTCG
Organism: uncultured Alcaligenaceae bacterium; assembly: GCA_964518515.1. GTDB lineage: Bacteria > Planctomycetota > Planctomycetia > Gemmatales > Gemmataceae > CAZFGM01. The sequence goes on from CAZFGM010000217.1 coordinate 6,131, forward strand.
GCCTGCCCGACTCCAGGACCCGCCGGGTTACCTTTAACGAGATCACCAAGACTGCGGTGAACAAAGCCTTCGCCCACGCCGGCACCATCAACATGGACCTGGTCGCCGCCCAGGAAGCGCGCCGTTTCCTCGATCGCGTGGTCGGCTACAAGCTCAGCCCGCTCCTTAGCCGCAAGCTCGCCCAGCACCTCAGCGCCGGCCGCGTGCAATCGGTCGCCGTCCGCCTCATTGTCGAGCGCGAACGCGAAATCCAGAACTTCAAGCCCGAAGAATTCTGGAAGGTTACCGCCCTGCTGTCCACGAAGGAAGGGCCGCCCGCCGTTGTCGCCACCGCTCTGGCGAAACCCGCACGGGCAAAAACCACAGCCGACTCCTCTGCCGACAAGGAATCGGTAGCTAATGAACTTGTCAAGGAAGCTCTTCCCGAGGGAGCCTTCCGGGCCGAGCTGGTCGAGTGGAAAGGCGAGAAGTTCAAGGCCGACAATAAGGAGCAGACCGAGCAAATCGTGAAGGCCCTGCACGGGGCCTCCTACGTGGTCGCCAAGGTCGAGGAAAAAGAGCGGCAGGAAAAAGCGCCCCCGCCGTTCACGACCAGCACCCTGCAGCAGCAAGCCAGCCTGCGCCTGCGCTATTCCGCCAAGCGGACCATGATGATCGCCCAGCGTTTGTATGAAGGAGTGAATCTGGGCAGTGAAGGCGCGGTGGCCCTGATCACCTACATGCGCACGGACAGCACGCGCGTCTCGGAGGAAGCGCTCAAGACCTGTCGGGGCCACATCCAGACGAAGTACGGGCCCCCTTATCTTCCGGCCGCCCCCAACCGCTTCGCCGCCGGCAAGGGCGCCCAGGAAGCGCACGAGGCCATCCGCCCGACCGACCTATCCTACACGCCGGAAAAGGTGGCCGCGTTTTTGCCGCACGAACAGCTGCGCCTGTACACCTTGATCTACCATCGCTTCGTGGCCAGCCAGATGACGCCGGCGGTGTTCGCGATCACTACGGTGGACGTGACAGCCGCCGAAGGCATTTTCCAGGCCAAGGGCCGGGTGATGAAGTTCGATGGTTACCGCCGCGTGCTGGCCGCGGCCGGCAAACAGGAAGACACCCTGCTGCCGCCTCTGACGGAAAACCAGCCGGTGCACCTGCTCCGCCTGGACGCCTCGCAGCACTTTACCGAGCCGCCCCCGCGCTACAATGAAGCCTCCCTCGTCAAGACGCTGGAAAAAGAGGGCATCGGCCGGCCCAGCACCTACGCCGCCATCATCAGCAAGATCCAGGACCGCGGCTATGTCGAGCAGAAAGAACGCCGGTTCTACGCCACCGCCATCGGCATGCTCGTTACCGATCTGCTGGTCGAGCATTTTCCCAAGGTGATGGACCTGCAATTCACCAGCCACATGGAGGAAGAGCTCGACCAGATCGAGACGCGGCAATACCAGCGCAACGACGTCCTTAACGAGTTCTACGAGCCGTTCGAGCAAGCCCTCAAAGTGGCCGAGACCAAGATGGTGACGGACGCCGAGAAGTGCCCCTTGTGCGGCCGGCCGCTGGTCGAAAAATATAACCGCTTCGGCAAGTTCTTCGGCTGCTCCGGCTATCCGGAGTGCAAATACATCAAGAAAAAAGGCGAAGACCCGGCGACACGCGAGCCGCCCAAGGTCACCGAGCATCTGTGCCCGACCTGCCAAAAGCCGATGGTGCAGCGCATGGGCCGGCGCGGACCCTTCCTCGGCTGTAGCGGCTACCCCGAGTGCAAGACCACCATGAACTTCGACGCCGACGGCAAGCCGGTCCTAGCCTCCAAACCCACCGAGCACGTCTGTGAAAAGTGCGGCAAGCCCATGGTCTTGCGCGAAGGGCCGCGCGGCCCCTTCCTCGCCTGCACCGGCTATCCCAAGTGCCGCAACGCCAAGGACGTGGACGCCCAGGGCAATCCCCTCAAGCCGATCGAGACGGGCGAGCACTGCGCCAAGTGCGGAGCGGCGATGGTGGTCAAGCGCGGCCCGCGTGGTCCCTTCCTCGGTTGCAGCGCTTATCCCAAGTGCCGCAGCACCATGAAGGTCCCCGACGAGCTCAAGGAAAAGTTGAAAACCCTGCTGCCGGCCCCGGCCAAGAAAGCCGTCCCCAAGGTCGAGGTGTCGGAAACCTGCCCCGAATGCGGCGGCCCCATGAAACTGCGCCCCAGCCGCCGCGGCTTCTTCCTCGGCTGCGCCAAGTACCCCAAGTGCAAAGGCACCCGCGAAGCCTCCCCGGAAATTCTCGAACAGGTTCAGGCGGGTTTGATGTGAAATGCTGCCCGACTGTACTGCACCGCCCACACCCTGAGTATAATCACAGAAAAGACCCCGGCAGGGGTGGCCCCACTTCTACGCAGATTCCAAAGGAGGCTATTCATGAAGGTCAAATACAGCGATGAACTCAAGCGGTTCCCTGGGGATTATGAGTTGTTGGAACAGGCGACGCGAATCCTGCAAGACGTAATTGGGGAATCAGTCGTGTCGGTCTCAGCCGAGTGGGGGCGGGACGGCGACGGGCGGAAACCGTACACGCTAACAATTTCAGATTTCACGGATACGGTTTCCGTAACTTTCGCTCCCGACGAGCTTCGATCCCCGAAACAGGTGCGCAGCCGCCTCCGGGAATTGTGGGGCGATCTCCTCGAAGTGCACTCCGACAAGCGGTTGAAGAAACTCCAACAAATCATTGCGGAAGGGGAATGACCGTGGCCAAGCCGACCCACGACGAGATCATCCGCGAACTTACCAAGGACGTTGCCATTCTCTATGAGCGTGTCAATTATCTGCGTGAAGAAATCAAGGAGTTGAAGCGTGGGCTGGAGGAGGAAAGCAAAAGACGTTGGTCCCTCATTCCGCCTGTTCTCGGGGCCGTCGTTAGCGTGCTACTCGCCGCTCTGGTGGCCTATTTCGAGTCGGGGCGGTGAACCCGAAATGCAGCCGTAATTGCTGACACCGGCTCCGGTATTCCGTGCCATAGGATCCGACTACCATGGAAAACTCAACCGCACTGTTGTTGGAAACCCGCCGCCATTTCTTCGCGGACTGCGGCCTGAGCGTGGGTTCCTTGGCCCTGCTGTCCTTGCTGGGCGAGCGCGCCGGGGCGCAGCCCGCGGACCGCCCGGCCGTCAATCCACTGGCCCCGCGCCCGCCGCACTTCACGCCGCGGGCCAGGCGCGTCATTTACCTCTTCATGGCCGGCGGGCCCAGCTCGCTGGAATTGTTCGATTACAAGCCGGTCCTCCGCCAGCGCGAGGGCCAACCACTGCCGGCGTCGTTTCTTGGACCGCGCCGCTTCGCCTTCATCCCGAACGACGCCAAGCTGCTGGGCACGCGCCGCCGCTTCGCGCGTCATGGCAAATGCGGCGCGGAAATCTCCGAGCTGTTGCCGCACATCGCCTCGATCGCCGACGACATCGCCATCGTCAAGTCGGTGCAGACGGAAGCCATCAACCACGGCCCGGCCAAGCTGTTCATCAACACCGGCTCGTCGCGTCCGGGCCGGCCGAGCCTCGGCGCCTGGGTCACCTACGGCATCGGCAGCGAATCGCACAGCCTGCCCGGCTTCGTCGTGCTGCAAACCGGCCGGCGCGGGCCGCGCGGCGGCGCCACCCTCTACAGCAGCGGCTTCTTGCCGTCCTTGCATCAGGCGACCGTCCTCCGCACTGCCGGCGAGCCGATCCTCGACCTGACCAGTCCCGACGGCATCAACCCAGAGCGCCAGCGCCAGGCCGTCGATGCCATCAACGCCCTGAACGCCCAACGCCTGGCCGTCACGGGCGACAGCGAGATTGCCACGCGCATCGCCTCCTACGAAATGGCCTTTCGCATGCAGACCAGCGGCCCCGAGCTGGTCGATCTCGCCGGCGAAAGCCGGGCGACCCTGGCCCTGTACGGCGCCGATCCGCACCAGCCGTCGTTCGCCCGAAATTGTCTCTTGGCTCGCCGCATGGTCGAGCGCGGCGTCCGCTTCGTGCAGCTCTACCACACCGACTGGGACCATCACGGCGGCGCCGGCGGCAACGACATCGAACTTGGCATTGAAGCTCGCTGCCGCGAAGTCGATCAGGCGTCGGCGGCCCTGGTGCGCGACCTGAAGACCCGCGGCCTGCTCGACGACACCCTGGTCATCTGGGGCGGCGAGTTCGGCCGCACCCCCATGGGCGAAGACAA
>CAZFGM010000218.1:0-10252 GCA_964518515.1 uncultured Alcaligenaceae bacterium
GGCGGGCGCGGGCATACCGGGAGGCCGGCTCTACGGGGCGTCGGACCGCCAGGGAGCCTATCCGCTGGACCGACGCGTCACGCCGAACGAATTGGCGGCGACGATTTTCCACGCTCTCGGCGTGGACCCGGCCAGCCAGGTCACGACCATGCTGGAACGTCCCTGGCAAATCTGCGACAGCCAGCCGGTGCTTAATCTTTGGGGATAATCCAGCGCCAGGTGTAGGTCAGTCTTTCCAGGCTGACGCAACTTGCCTAAAGAAATCAGGCTGGAAAGCCTGACCTACCTACTAGGCGAGATGGAAATGCTCTTGATCTGGGTCACACCGGTGCTGGACCGCACCTTGACTTCATAGTCGCCGGGGCGGAGCACGCGCGCTTTCCACAAGACCACGCTGGGGCCGGAATGGGCCACGGGCACCGGCTGCACTTCCCGGCCCTCGAGCCGTTCCATGCCGTCCGGCAGTTCCAGCGTCAGAGTCTGGTTGAGAACGGGGTCCTCGACATAGGCGGTGAGGGTGAAGATTTTGCCCGGCTCGAAGGACCCGCCCAGGGCCAGCGCCACCACGCCGTCGTTTTCCGGATTACAGGCATAGCCGCCGCCGTAGGCCCAGGCGAATTCGTGCTTGGTGTTGGGCTTGATTTCGCGGGGTTCCCAGTAGATGGCGCAGGCGGAATCGCCGGCCTGGACGGCCGGCACTTCCCAGGTATTGAACTGGCCCAGCTGCGTCAGCACGATGCGGTTGGGCCCCTGGGCCTTGGCGGCCATCTTGAAGGTCATGGTGGCGACGAAGCCGGGATTTTTGACGTCGGGCTGTTGCAGCACGTGCAGAAACTCGGGAAAGGTCTTGCCTTTGAGTTCCACGCCGTTGAGGATTTGGCCCGGATGAGTCGTGGGCGAAGCGAACAGGGCACCGTCGTTGTTGACGATCAAAGTATCAATGCCTTGCCGCAGCTCGACCTTGTGAGGTTTCTGGCCCTTGTTTTCCACGAGGTAGGAAATCCGGCAGGTGTCCATGCGCCTTTTCTCGCCGGGTGCCGGCTTGCCGGTGCTCGGCTTGCTGGGCACGATTTCCACGATCTGGGTGAAATGCAGGTCCTGGTATTGCCAGGTCCAGATCTTGCCCTGGCGTTTCTTGCCGAAAGGCCCCGGCGGCAACACCTGCGGCGCCGCCACCTGGCCGCCCTGGCCCAGCGGCATCTCCCGGCCGTCGATGCGCGAATGAATCCAGATGCTGCCCTGGTCCGAACAACACAGCCGCTTGCCTTCGACGTTCAATCCGAAATTGAAGCCGCCCCCTTGATAGTGGCCGATGGTGATGCGCGGATACGGGTCCACCGGCACGCTGGCCGACTCGCTCACGGTCTTGCCGTCCTTGACGACGACCTTGACCGGGCCTTTGGATTCCTGGCCCCAGGAAAGCGTGCCGGCCAACAGGCACAGAACGCCCACGCCGGCGAAACGAGCACAGCGGTTGCAATCTGGAAGTGTCATGGGTTTATCCCGAATCTTGAGAAGGGATGTTGTTTCCCGCCATTAGAATACTTGGGATTGTCCCTGTCCAGGCCAAGACCGGCCACTATTTCAAGACGGCCGATGGCTGGGTAAAGTTTTGCCCGCGGGGCACGACCGGTGGCGCCTTGGCTACCCGTCAAGAAGGCTTGGGGACTTTTTTCGCCGATGCTTTACAATTCGGCTAACAGGTTTGCCCAAGAATCAACGTGGAGCAATCGTTCCGCCAACCCTTCAAACTGGGCCAGATCGGTAAGGTTATCGAGCTTCTTTTGTTGTTTCTTGTTGGGGAGCTTGCCGAATTTTTGCCGCCCCAGCCGCAATACCAAGGCCCGTGCACCCTCGGCCCGGATTTCTTCCAAAAATGGCGAGGACTGCATATTCCACCTCCTTAAACCAAACTCCCACGCGGGACGGCATTCCGCCAACGCGGCAAAAACCAAAGTCAGGGAACCGAGATCCGCCCGGTCCCGTTCGTCGCTGAAGCCGCCTTCCGCCTCCGCCTGCCATTGCCTGATTATACTCGATTCTCCTCCGCCGCGCATCAGGGGAACCCAGCCAAGCAACCACGGGGAAGTTTTTCCCGCCGCGACACTCGCCACCAGGACCGCCGCATCTTCGTATGCCAGGTGGCGTCGGACCACGGCCAGCTCCAAGCGGCAGCCAGGGGCGATAACCGACCGTAGGCTGAGCTCGCGGGCTGGGCTGCGCCCGCGCAGGTCCAGGATGGCTCCACTCACGCAAGACAGGGGGAGGCTGCCCCGGGTCGTTGGCTCCGTCCAGAGTCGGGCCAGATACCCCAGAAGCCGGGTCAATGCGTCGGCGCGGGCCCGCGCCTCCAGCTCCAGACAGATTGCCTCGAAGCCTGCATCACTTCGCAAAACCGCAACCAGATCGTTCGTTAAATCGCTCTGGTTCGGCAACGTCATGCGCCTGGCGTCGATCCAAGAATGGAAGCCAGCAGGATTGGCAAGAAACCAGCGGAAAAACCCCGCCGGGTCGCGCTTGACCAGATACCGTCCAGCTTTGTCATATTCGTTCATCCCAGGCAACTCTCATTTGTTTCGCCACATATTGCTGGCCCGCAGGAGCATCTCCTGCACGATCAGATCATGGTCGGCGGTGAAATCGGGGCGTTTCTTGCCAGTCACGCAGGCGGCGAACTCGCGCAGATCGCGGATTTGCAAGGTCGCCGCCGGCGGATTCAGCTGCTGCCAGTTCGGTTGGCCTTGACGGTAGACCTCCACCGGTTGAATGTTCTTGTTGGCCAGGTGGCCGCTGCCCAGGTGCGGGATCACGCAGGCGCCTTCGGTGCCGTAAACCTCGATGCGCCGGGAATGGGGCGCCACCTCCAGAGAAGGCACCTCGATGATGCCCCAGGCATTGTCGAAGGCGAAGACGGCCAGGCCATTATCGATGTACTCCTTGGGGCCTTGGCGATGGTGATGGGCCAGAAAGGGCGTGACCTGGCGCGGCCGGCCCAACAGCGCGACCATCATGTCGATGACGTGGCCGGCCATCTCGAAAAACATGCCGCCGCGGTAGGGCCGTAGTTCCTCGACGAAGCGCGCGTAGGATCTCAGCTCCTTGGGCAAGCGGGCACGGAATTCGTAAATTCGGCCATACGCGCCCTTGCGGCCGCGCTGCAGCATTTCCTCGACTGCCGACATGTAGCGGAACAGGTACAGCATCTGCACGTGCAGGTGCTTGCGCTGGGCGGCGTCGATGAGCCGGCGAAAGTCATCAAAGTTGTCCCCGGCGGGTTTTTCCAGCAGCACCGGTTTGCCCTGGTCGATGGCCAATCGAGCCAGGCGCAGATTCTCGAAGACCTTGCCCTCGACGACCACGCCATCGAGCGGTTCCTTGAGCAGGGCCTCAGGTTTGTCAAACACGCGCACGTTGGGGAGCAGCTTTCCCCAGGGTTTGCGGCGGTCGGCAACCACTTTCGGATCGGGATCGTAAGACCCGATCAGGGTAAACTCCTTGGGATGGGCCGCCACTTGACGGACCAGGCCGTGGGCATGCGTGTGCCACATTCCCAACATTCCTAAACGAAACGGCATGGGAGTTCTCCACTTTCCAAAATGATTTACGTTTCGCGCAAGCGGAATCGCTCGCCACCGGAACATGCACTTGCAAGGGTTTCTGCGTGCGCGAAACGTAAACGGCTTTTTCTCCTTCTCCTTCTTCACGAGGGGCGCAGAATCATCAACAACACCACCAGGGCGAGCAGGGCGGCCAGGCTCAGGGTCAAGCCCACGATCAGCCAGGTTCGCTGGGAGGGCGCCGTCAGGGCCGAATCGCCCAGGCCGCGGGGGGCCGACGCCGTCGCCAAGGGGGGCGAGCCGGCGCGGCGTTTTTTGCGGTCGTGGCGGCGCTTGTCCCGATCGGCGAGGGCCTCCCGAAATTGCGGAAAACTGGCCAGCGGCTGAAAATCTCCCTGTGGCTGCAGGCTCGCTTCAACCTGGCGGGTCAGCTTGCCCTCGCGCAAACGCTCCTGAATCTGGGCGAGGGTGGCCTTGGCCTTGCACCACTGGCCCTGGCGATCGCGGTAGCGCAAATACCACATCTCGGGAGGGGCCGGCTCCTGCCTTTCCCTGGGGGGTGGCGGCTCGGCCTTGGCCACATTCAGGTCCGGGCAGGTGGACTGGGCGGGCGCCAACAAGCGGGCCCGAACCACGGGGTCCTGCCAGGCACGCTCCGGATCGACAAAGCTCGGCACCGGCACGGCCAGGTTCGTGCGATCCAGATCGACCAGCAATTCGCTGGCGGTCTGGTAGCGCTCGCGTGGCTCGCGGGCCAGCATCTTGGCCAGGATTTGGTCCAGGATCGCCGGCACCTGCGGATTGAGGTTGCCGGCCGGCTCGTAAAAACCGAGGTTCTTCTTGTCCACAATCTCCAGATGACTGGACCCCGGAAACGGCACTTCCCCCGTGAGCAAGTGATACAAGGTGGCGCCGAGGGCGTACAGGTCGCTGCGGGCATCGGCCGAGCGGGCGTTCATGGCCTGCTCATACGGCATGTAATAGGGGGTGCCGAAGCCCTGGCGGGCGGCGGTGAGATGGCTGGCCTCGTCGGTGCGTTTGGCCAGGCCCAGGTCGGCGAGCTTGGCCACGCCGGATTGCGTGATCAGGATGTTGGCCGGCTTGATGTCGCGGTGCACGACGTTGCGCGAGTGGGCATGTTCGAGAGCGCGGGCGATGTCGTGAATGATATGCACCGCGTCGCCGACGGGCAGCCGGCCCATCTGGTCGAGCAAACCCTGGGCGCTGGGACCGTCCACGTATTCCAGCACCAGGTAATGCTTGCCGGTGGCGCGATCCTGGCCCACGGTGATATTGCGCACGATGTTGGGATGGTTGAGCAGGGCGCCGCTCTTGGCCTCACGATAAAACCGGTCCAGAATGGCCTGATTGCCGGCCAAATGGGCGGGCAGGACCTTGATGGCGACCTGGCGATCCTTTTCTTCTTTGTCGGGGGGAGATTCCCTGGTAGCCAGGTAGACCGCTCCCATGCCGCCTTCGCCTAACGGCCGCACTATATGGTACTCGCCGAGAGTACGTCCTTCCAGGGATTCGGCGGGACCGGGCGGGCCGTTGGTCAGCGGGGGACGGACTTCGGGCTGGCGGTGCTGATCGAATTGCGTGGTGTCCAGACCGGAGCGCAGTTCTTGAACCTGCTCGGGGGCCAGGAGGTTGTGCTCGAGGAAATAGTCGAACAAGTCCACGGCATGGCCCTGGGCGCGGGCCTCGAGTACGGACTGGATCGCCTGCTGGACCTGGGCGCGGTCCGCGCCGTATCGCGACACGGCCAAAGCGGCCGCATGTTGCTCGGACTCGAACAGCATGTTCCGGCTTCTCCACGACGGACCGGCCCCAATCCCGGCCCCATTGGCTGGACGCTGGGTAAGTGTACCGGGTAAGTACGGCCTTCGCAAATGAATTCGAATGGAAGACTTCAGAATAACACAACCGGAAAAATATGACCATGGGGAGCAACCCCACCAACTGCGTTTCAAGCCCGCAGGCGAGTTTTCGAGCCTGCGGGGTTCGCCCCGACCCCGCAGGCTCGAAGACTTGCCTGCGGGCTTACCAAGCAAGATGCCGCTGTTGCGAGGCGGCTCGCAAGAACCGTAGTCGGACGACGGCGGTCTGTTTCCAGGCGAAGTTCACGAGGTCCACGATTACCTCGGCGGACAGCGCGGTATCTAAAGGTAAGGGCAAAACCGCCGTTCCCATTCCGGCTGATTCATGGAAAGCGCCGGCGGATTTGAGCTTGGCGTGAAAAGAAAGCGTCGATTCTGCCGAGCCGAAGTCGCCGTCCACGCAACCTTCGAGATTGGCGCCCCGGCCGTCACAGCGCAGGTTGGCGGCCAGGCTGGCCACGATTTGCTGGGCCAATTCCAGGGCCCGGGGACCGTCTCCGATGCATTGACCGGCCAGAGCTTGCACAACGGCATCCAGTCCCACGGGCTGCACTACCAGCCGTGCGCGATCGAGCAAAAACTCGCGCAAGACCAGGGCGTTATGCCGCCGCAGATAGTCGCGTTTTTGCACGCCGGCGCTCACCGCCATGCGCGTCAGGCTGCCCAGTTTGACCAAGAAGCGCTGGGGATCGCCGGCGACGCCGGCCTGGGTCAGCAAGCGGGGCAAATGCAATACGACCGTCAGGAGCACCGCCGGATTCTTGCGGTCGATGCCCTCGGCCAGCACAATTGGGTGGCGCGGACGGTCGAAAACAAAATCCAGTGGGGCGCCTTCCAGGGCCAGGCGGGCCAGTCGGTGCAGGCGAATGTGGCCGAGCGAACCGGCTTGGAAGTCGCGTTGGGCCAGGTGCCAGGCGATGCGCACGGGGTCGGCGAGGCGGCCGCGGTCGAGAACGCCGTTGAGCACCTGTTCGGCCGGCAGTTCCGTAGGAACCATCCCTTCGTTCCTCTCCTTCGCAAGGGTTGGGAGTGGGGGGGCCGGCTCGGCGAAAAGAGGGCCGGCGCTCTTTTCTTCCGCCCAGGCCGGCGGCGCCGCACAGTTCACATTGAGGATTGTCTGCCGCCCCTGGACGCAGCGAATAATTTCCTCCCACGATTTTCCGGAGTATTCGGGACCATCGACAACAGCAAAGCGCCCAAAGGCGGAGGGCCCGGCATTTTCCAGCTCGCGCAGAGCGACGACGCCATCGGCCAGGTGCAACGGATTTTCCAGACCGGTCAGGGTCAACCAGCCGTCGGTGTGAGCGGCCGCCAAGTCGCGCGAAAAAATGGCGTGCAGGCTGTATGCGGTCAGGCAGTCGCGGGCCACCGCATCGGGAGCGTCGGTGGTGGAAAATTGAAACTGGACGGTTTTTTCCGGCCCGGCTTTTTCGACCGCCGCGGCCGCGGCGGCCGGCGCCGCGCGGCGTTCCCGTCCGGCCGCAAACGCCCGCGACAGAGCCGGTTGGCCTAGCTCCCGCACCACTTTGATAACCAGGTCGGCCATCTGGCCCGTGGTGGGAATCTCCGCTAGGCCCTCGGTGGTCAAAAAGTGCAAGACGCCGTCGGTCAATTCGCGGGCCAGGAACGAGTCCGGCTGGCCCAACGTCTCCGTGGCGGCGAACAAGGCCTGACTGATCTTGTCCGGCTCGAACGCCGCCAGGCGGCCATCGCGTTTGCATACCCAGGCGGGAAGGCCCTTTTCATCCGACATCGTTCCACCCAGTGGCTACCGCTTGCGGTTTAGCGCAGGTACGGAATCCTGTCCTACGCTAAGCCGCAAGCGGCCTGGAAGAGGCAGCGACGACATTTTACAATACCCCTACCTTGGCTGCCCCTTTTAAGGGAAAATTCATGTCCCCGCCTTCCGGAGACTGGAATGATCTGAACCGCCGTCTCGAAGGCGCCGAGCGTTTGCTGGCCTGTTTTCAAAAAGTAATCAATCACGATTTACCCAATCACCTGGTGGCCGTGCTAGGGTTGTTGCAACTGGTCCAGCAGGAGGACCAAGGAGGACTAAGTGCCGATGGCCGGCGGAATGTCCAGCGTGCGGCAGACGCCGCGCGCCGGGCTCTGGATCGCATTCAGACCCTGAAGGATCTGGGCCAATTGATCCTTCAGGGCGAAGTCGGGGAAAAAACCAACCTCCACGAACTGGCCCGCGACCTGCCGGCCCAAATACAGCCATTGTTTCCCGGCAGCAAAATTGAGTACCATTTTTTCCAGTCCACCCCCCCCGCCGTGGTGGGACGCAAGAGCCTGGTCCTGGCCCTGGTCCAGTTGGTGCGCTTGGCGGCGTCCCTGACCCAGAACGACCCTGTCGCCCTGGAAATCCGTTGCCGGCCGGGAAAGTCGGGAACGGAAGTTTGTCTCGGCTATTGCCAGAATCCAGGGTTGGCGGCGGTGGCGCGGCCGACTCGCGAGGCCGTGGAAGCCCGCTTTGAATTCCTGGTGGCCCGGACCCTGGCCGGCACCTGGGGAGGAGGCCTGGTTATTCAAGAAGGTTCGCCCGGCCCGGTTTTTGTCTTGCAGTTTCCTGGTAAGCAGGAAGCAACCCTCTGAAAACAGGACCCGAGAGACAACAATGTCCCCTGGGTTGCGTCGTCGAAGCTCGCTCGGCGGTTTCGCGTTCGCCGCATCCACCATGTTGGCTACGTGAAACCGCCCAGCGAACTTCCCATTACGCAACCAAAACCATTGCGCTTTTTGCGGCAGAAGCCATTACCAATGTCCGAACCTCTGCGACTCTTTCTGGTTGAAGACGACGAAGACTTTTCCTATTTGATGCGCAAAAGTCTGGAGCGGGCGGGCCATCACGTCACCGTGTGCCGCACCGCCGCCGACGCCCTCATCGTCCTGGGCAGCACTTCGTTCAACCTGGTCATCCTCGATCAGCGTCTGCCCGACATGGCCGGTCTGGAACTTCTGCAAACCCTGAATCAGGAAGGCATCACCACGCCGGTCCTCATGGTCACCGGCTACGGCGACGAGCACCTGGCCACGCAAGTGTTGCGGGCGGGGGCCCTGGATTACATCGTCAAGGATCGGGCCTTGACTTTCCTCACCGACTTGCCCAAGCGCGTGGCCGAATCGGTGACGCGCCATCGCTTGCAGCAAATGAATCGCCTGTTGATCGAGGCCCTGGAATCGACCCGCGACGGCATCCTTATCACCGACTTGCAGGGCACCATCCTGCACGTCAACAAGTCCCTGGAAGGCATGACCGGTTACGATCGTCAGGAATTCCTCGGGCAAACGCCGCGCTTGCTCAAGAGCGGCGTCCACGCGCCGGAGGTCTTTGCCGAATTGTGGCGCACCATCCTCAACCGCCAGAGCTGGCAAGGCGAGCTCATCAACAAACGCAAGGACGGCACGCTGCTGGACACGTCGCTGACCGTCTCGCCCATCGTCGATAGCCGGGGCCAGCTCACCCATTTTGTCGGCATTTATCGCGACGTCGGCGAGCGCAAGCAGATGGAACGGCAGCTTTTTCAAGCGCAGAAGATGCAAAGCGTGGGCACCCTGGCCGGCGGCGTGGCCCACGAGTTCAATAACCTCCTGGCCGGCATCCAGGGCTACGCCACCCTGGGCTTGCGCGAACACGGCCTGACGCCGGCAGTCCGCCAGTTCCTGCAACTCATCGTGAACCTTTCCGACCGGGCGTCGGGCTTGACGCGGCAGCTGTTGGCGTTTGCCCGCAAACCGGCCTTGAGCCGCCAACCTTCGGACATGGCCAAACTGCTGCAGTCCACCGCCGACCTCGTCCGCCACACCTTGCAGATGGAGGTGCGTCTGGAAATGCCGCCAACGGCCCCCGGCGAACCGCTCACCGCCCTGGCCGACGCAAATCAATTGCAGCAAGTGCTGGTCAACCTGGCCCTCAACGCCCGCGACGCCCTGAGCCAACCGGCCCCCATCGTATTCCGCCTGCGCCGCGTGGAACTGGCCGGCGAGCTGCCGGCCTTTCCCGAAAATGTCCCGGCCGGCGATTATGTCGTCCTGGAGGTCGAAGACAAAGGCCGGGGCATGACTGCCGAGGTTCTCTATCAGGCGTTCGATCCGTTCTTCACGACCAAGGAAGTGGGCCAGGGCACCGGTCTGGGTTTGCCGGTCGCCTTCGGCATCATTCACGGCCACCAGGGCTACTTGACGCTGGCCAGCCAGCCGGGCCTGGGCACCAGTGTGAGCATGTATTTGCCGCGCCTGACGGCGGCGCCCGCGGAAAGGCATCGTTTTGAGGAAGCCCCCGTGCTGGAACCGGAAAACGTTCCCGGCCGGCATATCCTGGTCGTGGATGACGAAGAAGCCGTCCTGGACGTGGTCCGCCGCTTTTTGGAAATCGCCGGCCACTCGGTCACCTGCGCTGCCAGTGCCGGCCAGGCCCGGGAACAGTTGACCGGCCAACGACCGGTGGAATTGATCATCCTTGACCTGATGATTCCCCGCGAAGACGGCGTGACCAACTTCCAATCCTTGCGCCAGCAATATCCCCAGGTTCCCATTCTTTTGTGTACCGGCCTGTTGCAAGCGGAATTCGCCGCGCAGCTCTTGCGCGAAGGAGCCGTGGACCTGCTGCGAAAGCCCTTCCGCATGACCGAGTTGTGGTACGCCGTCAATAAGGCTCTGGCTAAGGCCGCAGAAAGTGAAAAGTAGAAAGTGATATACTCACGCGGGGGGGAAGTGACAGGGTTGTTTAGCGGGGAGCCGAAGGCGACCGCTCGGGCCGCGGCGAGCAAGGTCGCCGGCTAAATGAAATGCCTCAATTTGCCCTTTTTA
>CAZFGM010000219.1:0-10245 GCA_964518515.1 uncultured Alcaligenaceae bacterium
CCTGCGGGCTTGGGGATCTCCTATCCCTTCTGCACGACCGGAATCGAGTTGATCTTCTGGTTGAGAATTTTCTCGAAAACCACGTTGTAAACCTGTTCGATCTTGGGCACGGCATTGGAGGCCAAGAGGACGTGGACCTTGCCCTGCTTGTCGAGCTGCTTGCCCTGATTTTTGTTCCTGCCGCCGCCGGTTTTTCCCAGGGAGGTCAGGACCGCGGGATTGACGGGGAAAGGCAAGTTGTTCATTTTTCCCGGGTCGAGCTTGTATTCCTGGCGCAGGCGGTCGAGATGGGCCTGGCTCCACAGATTCTTGAAACCGAGCGGGTTATCGCGGACGCCTTTCAGGTCGGCCAGCTTCCAGGTTTCGACGACCCAACGGGCTTCCTTGAGCATGGTCTTGGCGTCCACGGGCCCGGCAATGGCGTGCAGGACGCGGCCGTCAGGGGTGCAGAAATAACTGGCGACGTTGCCGCCCTGCTTCTTGTTTTCGCCGACCAGCTTGAAACTGCTGATTTTCTGGAACGACGCCACGAAATGATCGTTGACATATTTGCCGACTTCCGGTTTGGCCAGGGCGTTCACACGGAGCGCCTGGGCGTTGTTTCAGGTGAACTGGGGATCTTCGAAGTTGCCGGAGACGTGGAGGACGAACACGAGTTTATTTTGTCCGAGAGCTTTCTGGGCGGCCTGGCGCGGCGAGCTGACGAAGTCCACGCTGGTGCCATGGTTTTCGCAGCCGCCGTCGGCACACGCGGCCGGGGGGGCAGGGTCCCCAATCAACGTTTCGACCAGCGGCGCGGACAGGTCGAAGGAAACCGCCTCGGAAACCTCATGGTTGGCCTGGGCATTTTGGACAAGCGGTTGCTTGGCAAGCACCTTCTTGAGGTTGGAAGGGCGGGATCGATCTTGCGGCAAGGATTCGAGGGCGGGATCGGCCGGCGCGATCTGGGGGGCCGAGGCCTTGGTCGCCGCCGGGGGTACCTTGGCGGCTTCGGCGCGTTTCAGCGATTGCACCGCCACCGCCAAGCCGGCGGCCACGAGCAGGGCCGCCACCACCGTGGCGTTAACCACCGGCCAGTACGCGCGCAGCCCACCTTGACCCGGGCGGCGGACTACCGACGGGGGACCGGAACTGGCGCCCGGATGCACCAGGGTCGCCACGGGAACACCGTTCATGGATCGAATCTGCGGACCTGGCATGACAAAACCTCCAGAGGAACTCGTGCCCAACTATCCCTACTTCCCATAACACGGGGAGCCCTATCTCGTTGGCAGCTTTTTCGAAAATTTCTTCGTGATCTCGACAACTGGCCATCTTCTCGGGGTACATATACTTGGTACGGGAAGGATTGAGACGTGGGGCAGACATTCTGCCTGGCAGGCCTGCCCCACAATCAGTTTCCCAAAAATATGTGAACGAATGTTCCGCGCGGAACTTTACCCGCCTCCTTGCCGTTTGCGCATGGAAAAACTCCGGCCTACCTGTCACAATGAGGCTTGTCGTTTTTCCGGAATCGGTAAAGTTGGGCAATCCGCCGCCGCCTTCCTTTCGTCCTAAGGTTAGGAATATGAGCGACCTGGCCGTGAGAACGCGGGCGCCAACCAAAGCGGACCCCAGCGGGGAGGAGTTTGTCCGTGCGTTCAATGAGGTTCGCGCGGAGTTGGTGAGCACGCTGTTTTTCGTTTTGGGCAATCACGACGATGCCCAGGACGTTGCCCAGGACGCTTTCTTGAAGTGCTGGCGGACCCGCGCCACGCTGGGCAAGGTTCGGAACATGCGGGCGTGGATATTCCGGGTCGGCCTCAACGCGGCCAAGGATTTGCAGCGCAACGCCTGGCGGCGGCGCGCGAAACCGCTGGCGGCGGCGGGCAACGACCAGGCCACGGAAGATTCGCCGGCCGACTCCCTGCTGGACAAGGAAGTCCTTGAGCGCTTACGGAACGCCTTACTTCGCCTGCGCCCGGAAGAAAAGGCGGTGTTTTTGCTCCGGCAGAACGGCGACTTGACGTTTGAGGAAATTGCCGACCTGCGCAATAGCCCGGTCGGGACGGTGAAAACCCAGATGCGGGCGGCGTTGCACAAGCTTCGCCGCCTGCTCAAAGACAAGATTTTGTAGGTCAGCCTTTCCAGGCTGACTGTCAGGTTGGAAAGCCTGACCTACAAGGACAGACGTTATGCGATCGTGCGACGACTTCGACAACCTGTTGCTGGAATCGCTGTACGGCCTTCTGGAGTCGGAAGAACAGGAAGCGCTGCGCGCCCACCTGGCCACTTGTCCCCAATGCCAGGCCGGACTGGAAGTGGCGAAGCGGCACCAACATTTGTTGCAGCAGGCAGCCCAGGTTGCGCCCCAGGTTCCCCTGTTTACGGTGCCGGTGGACGAACCGGTCCCGGCCATCATTTCTTTGCAGGCCACGTTAAGAGAGTCGCCCTCACCCACGGCACCATACAAGCGCCGGACCCGGCTGCGCTGGGCCATGGTGGCGGCGGCGGCCGCCCTGCTCGTCGCGGTCGGCGGTGGCCATTTCTGGTATCAAGATCAACTGGACGATTGCCACCGCAGCGCCGCCCGAACCGCCAAACAGGTCGAGGCCCTGGACCTTCAGATCGCCCAGGTAGGCCAGCAATTCCAGGAGAAGACAGCTACCTTGCCGGACGAGGTGCAAAAACCGTTCGTGCACTTGACGCTGTTGACCCCGGCCATCTATCAACCTGATGCCCCATCGCCGGTTCGCGTGACCACGCGAAACGTGCACGGGCAGCCGGTCCCCAGTCAGGTCACGGTCTGGCTGGTGCGGGAAAACGCGGGAAAAGAAGACAAGCAATTGCTCGGGAAATTCACCGGCGCCAACGAGTTTCAGGTCCAGCTGCCACCCAACCTGACCGGTCAATTGGCCCTGGAAGTGGAAGGCCGGACCGAGGCCTTGAAGGAACCGATTACCCTGCGGGAAATCCTGGGGCGGGACCAGCCGGCCCACGTCACCCACATTGCCCTGAGCAAGGCGTCTTACCGGATCGGCGAGATTCTGTTCTTCCGCACGCTGACCTTGCAGCAATACAGCCTGCAGCCCCCGGCAATTCCCCGTTTCTTTACCCATGGTCAAGGCTTGCTTGGCGGCGGCAGCATTTTCCAGGCGCGGGCGACGGGCATTCCCCTGGTGTTTACTTTGCTGGATGCCAAGGGCCAGCCACGCAAGCAACTCTACGGGGAAACCGGGCCCGGCGGCATCAGCGGCGGCGAGCTGGCTCTGACGGATGATCTGGCTGACGGCGAGTACACGCTGGAGGTGGCCGAGCACGGCGACCAGCACCGCGTGCGGCCGCAGCGCCGCCGTATCGAGGTGCAGCGCGGCTTGGACCCGGAAATTCGCTTTGACAGGGGCCAGTACAAGCCCGGCGACCCGGGGGTGGTGTATTATCGCAGCCGGCGCTTGCCCACCGGCGGCGTGCAGGCCAACCAGCCGGTCATCGGCGCCTTCACCGTGGACGGCAAGCCAATGAACGCACCGGGCTCGCCGCCGGCGGGCGGACCGGTGCAGCGCCAGACCGATGACAAGGGCGTGGCCGTCTTCCCCTTCCAGTTGCCGGAAAAAATCGAGACCGGCAAGGCACAGATCGAAGTGCAGGAATACGGCCTGCGCCGCGAAAAGGTCCAACAGCCGATTCCCGTGGTGGTGCCGAAGCGCGCGGTCGAGTTCTTCCCCGAGGGTGGCGACCTGGTTGCCGGCATTCCCACAAGAGTTTATTACCGCGTCCAGACGCCGCTGGGCGAGCCGATGCCTCCCGAAGGCTATGTCAACCTCATGACCAGAAAATCGAAGGAAGGATTGCTGGATTCGGACTGGAAGCAAAGCACCGGGGTTTTCCTGTTCACCCCGCAGCTGGACGAAACCTACGAATTGCGCATCACTTGGCCCAAGAATAATCAGGACAAAGAACAGAACTGGCTCGAAAACACCGATCCATTCAAGGACGTGCCGATTCAGATCCGCGGCCTGAACCTGAGCGTGGAAGGCGTGACCCGCGAAGGCGAGCCGCTGCCGGTGGTGCTGCGCAACACCGACGTGGGCAAACGGCTGTTGGTGCTGGCCACCTGTCGCGGCCGGGTCGTCGATCAACGCCTGGTCGATGTGCCGGTGGGGACCACGCGCGAGCACAAGGGGAGGCTGGAAACCACGCCAAGCAAGGTGGACGTGCCGCTGCAACCGGTGGCCGGCGCAACCGGCGTGGTACGCGTGACCGTCTTCGAACCGCGCGACAACGGCAACCTGATTCCCCTGGCCGAACGCCTGGTGTATCGTATTCCCGCTCAGACCTTGAACCTGTCGGCCAAGGCCAGCAAGGAAAACTATCGTCCCGGCGAGAAAGTATACCTGGACGTGCGGGCCCGCGATGAAACCGGAGCCGCCTCCCTCGCCTGGGGCTTGGGAGTGGTGGTGGACGAGAAAGTGGCGCCGCGGCAGCCCGGTTTGCCGGCCCACTTCTATCTGTTGTCGGAAATTCGCCAGGGGCACGACCTGGACAACGCGGATCTGGTGGTGGCCGACGCCGCGCCCGCCGGCCGGCAGGCCTTGGATCTGTTCCTGGGCACGCAGGGCTGGCGCCGGGTCGTCGCGGAAAAGCCCGAGCCGGCGCTGGTGGCCAAGGCAGGGAAAGCCAAGAAAGAAAAGCCCCAGGTGTTGACCGACGACGTGCCTGTGATTCTTTGCAAGGAAAATAGCGAACCGGCCCTCTTGGCGGATGCCTATCAAACCGCCTACGCCAAGGCTCTGGCTCAGCTGCGGGAACCTCTTCAGCAGCAGTTGCACCGCCTGCACGCCGACCGGCAAGCGCGTGCTTTGGAAGCCCGGCTGGCGGCTGGCGCCCTGGCGGACATGGAAAACCTACCCCGCGAGCTTTTGTGGTGGGGTTGGGTGGTTCTGGTGGTGGGCTTGTGGGTCGCTGGTTGCCTGGCGCTGGCGCTGGGCCTGCGGCGGCTGGCGCGGCAAACCGTCGCCCCGCGGCCGGCTTTGGTATCGGCCATGGTCTTGTTGTGCTCCGCACTGGTCCTGTATGCGGTGGTCGGCAAACAATGGGAACGGGGACTCGCGGGCGACAATCGGGCCTTCGCTCAGAAACCGGTCCCGTCATTGCCCGCGGGGAAACTTCCCGGAGTCCAACCGGTCCCCCCCGTCAGCGGACTCTTCGCCGCCCGGCCGCTGTCCCTGCCGGACAATCACGGCCCGACGGTGGTGGTCTCCCGAGATTTTCCTGTCATGGTGGCCAAAGATACAACTCAGGATGGTGGAGCTTCCCGGGAGGATGAAACCAGCGACGGCAAAAAGGACACCAACGCCTATACCTTATCTCCGGAATTAGGGGCGCGCTTTCTGAACCTGGCAATGGATCAGAAGGCCAAGGCCAAGATGCCGCCTGCCAAGGGTGGCGGCAAAATCCTGGCCGCTCCCTCCATGGCCCGCTATTTCGCCCCGCAGGTGAAAGTCCCGGCCCCCATTCACCAGGACACGGTGTTGTGGGCGCCCACGCTGGTGCTGCCCGATGAGGTGTCGTTCTTCCTGCCGCAGCACGCAACCACCTATCGCATCATGCTTTACGCCAACAGCCCTTCCGGCCGGTTGGGGTTTTTTCAGGGGACTTTGGCGGTGAAGTAACCCCCGATCATTGGTTTAACGGGGAGCCGGAGGCGACCGGTCGCCTCCGGCTCCCCGCTAAACTTGGAGGGAGCGAATCGCCTTCTTCCTTTTTCATTTTCTCCTGAGAATTCGGGACCATCTCACCTCTTCCGGAAGTCCCTCGCGCAATTCTCAATCCGGTGATTGCATGACCGGATGGGGGATGTTAAAATTCTTCCAAGCTTTTGCCATTGGATTCTTATTCCAAAAGACAAGAGATAAGGACCTGCACCCGTTGACGAGAAGTGGCCATGCGCGATCCGTTTAGTTGGTCGTTTCCGCTGGGGCGAATTTTCGGCATCACGGTCCGGGTGCATTTTTTGTTTCCCATCGTGGCGGCGGCCTTGATCCTGCGCGAGGCCTTTCGCGACACGGTTCCGCCGGGCACCTGGCTTGACGCCGCCATGTTGATGGGCTTGCTCTTCTTCACCGTCTTCTTGCACGAACTGGGCCACTGTTTCACCGCCCGCAGCGTGGGCGGCGACGCCCAGGAAGTGCTGCTGTGGCCCCTGGGCGGCCTGGCCAACGTCGAGGTGCCGCATAATCCGCGCGCCCATTTCCTGGTCGCCTTCGGCGGGCCGGCCGTCAACCTGATCCTCTGCCTGGGCTGCGCCCTGGCCCTGGGCCTGGTGTTCGATCCCGCCCTGCAGCCGACCTGGAATCCCTTTTGGTATCCCTACCGCGTCCAATCGACCGGGGAAATTCTGCTCACCACGTGGACCGGGGAAGAAGCCAGGACGGCCAATGTCGCCATAGTGATCCTGGTCCGGTTGTTCTACGTCAGCTGGCTCGGTTTTCTCCTCAACGTCCTCCTCCTCGCCTTTCCGCTCGACGGCGGCCGGATGTTCCAGGCCGTCATGTGGCACTATGTGGGCTACCGCCAGGGCACGCAGTACGCCATCTTTGCCGGCTTTTTCATGATGATCGCCGTGATCCTCTTTTCCTTCGTCGTCAACGACGTCATGCCGTTATTTTTGGCCTGGTTCATATACGAAAACTGCAAGCAGCAGTGGCTCATCCTGGAAACCGGCGGCGAGGATTCCCTGTTCGGCTACGACTTTTCCCAGGGCTACACCAGCCTGGAGCGCGACCACCCGCCGCCCGTGGTCGAGAAAAAGCCGGGCTTCTTTCAGCGCTGGCTCCAGCGCCGCGCCGAAAAGAAACGCCAGCGCGAGCAGGAACGCCAAGAAGCCGACGAACGCCGCATGGACGAGCTCCTCGACAAGATCCAGCGCCAGGGCAAAGAGGCCCTCACCGACGAAGAGCACCGCTTCCTCAAGCGCGTGGCCGAGCGCTACAAGAACCGGCAATAGACCAAGGGGCTCCGCCCCTTGCCTGGTCGGTACGGAGCGCCGCAACCGCCAATCGTCAGATCTTGACCGCGGTGTTGGTTTCCGGTGCGGCGACCCGTGTCACCGGCAAGGCCACCTGGCCATTCCCGGCGAAGTTCCTGTCGCCCGGCATTCCTGAAATCCCCTGCAGATGCCCATGCCCGTTCCACTGCGGCCCCACCCGCGGGTCCGCCAGCGCCGGCAGCATGGCCCAAAAGGCGCTCCAGTAGGTCGGGTAGATCGTTTGCTCCTCGGGCGTTTGCGGCGTAAGCACCGAAGCAAACCGCGGCAGGAATGCCTGTGGCATGCGGGCGTAATAATGATGGACGCCGTGGTAGGGAATGTTGAACATGCTGAAAGCGAGGAAGCGCCCCATCCGGCCCTGGGGCACCACGGTCCGCGTCAGTCCCATCACCGTCGAGCCGGTCAGGCCCATGTGCTCGATGTATTTGCGCCAGCTATGCATGCTGCCGGCCACCAGCGCGGGAATCATGTAGAGCACGAGCAGCCATTTCCCCGTGCCCCACAAGGCAATGGCGCCCAGGGCCAGGCCCCAAAAGCTAACAGTGAAGGCGGTTTCGGCCCAGATTCGCCGCCGCACCGCGGGGTTGTGCACCGTCGTGCCCTTGCGGAGAAACGCCCGCCAGAACTGAACGACGTCAAAAAACATCCCCAGCGTCAGCTCCAAGGCCGCCGCCAGACGCCGCAGCCAGCGCGGCGTTCGCGGGTTGACGAACGGCCAGAGCTGCTCGTCCTTTTCCGTGCCCAGGTAGGCATGGTGCGTATGATGGACCGCTCGAAACAGCGACAGGCCGATGAAATGGAAGGTGCCGATGAGGATGCCGATCAGCTCATTCAGCCAGCGTTTCGGGCAGAGCACGCCGTGGGCGGCCTCGTGGAAGGCCAAGAGCTGCGAATGCATGAGATGGGCGACGAGCAGGGTGGCCGGAATGGCCAGCAGGTAATACTCCAACGCCACGGTTAACAGGAGCAGCCCCTGGGCCAGGCCCAGCGCCGCCACGAAACCCAACCACACCCAGAAGGTTTTCCATCGTGCCTTGTGGGCCTCATTGAGGAAGTCCTTGTCCTGGTCGATCATGGCAAGCACCTCCGATTGGCAACCCTCTTCCCCTTTATAATTATACGCCTGGACCGCTGTCATGAAACAAGGGAAAGCGCTTTGGCAGTGACATAGGCATGACAATACGCTAAATGGGGTTAGCCGTTAGAAGCAATCCTCCCGTCGTGGAGAGGAGAGATCGGCCAAATTTGTATTATGAAATCAGCGACGTTTTGCAACCGGGGAGCGGGAAACGAATAAGGAATCCCCAAGCTCCTCCCCACGCGACGGGTTTGGCAGAAAGGAACCACCATGGAACTTTATTGGCCATTTCTTCTTCCGGGACTGGCGGTGCTTGTTTTGGGCGATCCGGCGGGGGCGGCGCAGGGTGAGGAGCCGTCGCGCGAACAGCGGGCCTTCCGCATCGGCGTGCAGGCCTACATTTACGCCTACCCCCTGGTCTTGATGGACGTGACCCGCCGCGTCGCCACCAACGTGCCGGCGCCCACCGGCAAGGGCCGTGCCCCCCTCAACCAGCTCGACCACGCGCGGGCTTTTCCCACCCCCGATTACAAAGATGTCGTCCGGCCCAATGCCGACACCTTGTATTCCACCGCCTGGCTGGACCTGGCCAAGGAGCCGATTCTCCTCGCCGTTCCGGACACCAACGGCCGGTACTATCTTCTGTCCCTGCACGATGCCTGGACCGATGTGTTCGCCGTGCCGGGCAGCCGGACGACGGGCACTAAGGCCGGCCGTTTCGCCCTCGTCGGTCCGCACTGGAAAGGACAACTGCCCGCCGGCCTCGAGCCGATTCCGGCGCCGACGAACCTGGTGTGGGTTTTCGGCCGCATCTATACCCGCGGCAAGGCGGATTACCCCAAGGTCCATCGCCTGCAAGACGGCTTCAAGCTGACTCCGTTAAGCAAGTGGGGCAAGGACGATCGCCCGACCCCGCCTGCCGTGGACGCCGCCATCGACATGAAAACGCCGCCGGTGGATCAGGTAAACCGCATGAGTGCCCGCGCTTTCTTCGAGACCTTTGCCCGCCTGCTTCACGATAATCCACCGCACGCGCACGACTGGCCGATCCTGGTGCAAATGAAGCAGCTCGGCATCGTGCCTGGAAAGAATCTCGATTTTGCCAAGCTCGATCCCGAGATCCGACAGGGTCTGGAGCGCGCGGTCCGGCGGGTGCAGCTGGCAATCGCCTTTAAAGGGAATCGCCAGTTCGGCCCCGAAGAAAACGGTTGGGTGATCCGCCGCGAGTTGATGGGGACCTTCGGCACCGCTTATCTGGCCCGCATGGCCGTCGCCCTGATCGGCCTGGGCGTCAACCTGCCGGAGGACGCCGTTTATCCTTTCAACGTCGCCGACAGCGACGGTCAGCCGCTGCACGGCAAGAACTGCTACCTCATCCACTTCGACAAGGGCCGGGCGCCTCCGGTCAACGCCTTGTGGTCCATCACCTTGTACGACGCCCGGGGTTTTTTCGTGGCCAATCCCCTCGGGCGCCATGCCATCGGCGACCGGGATAAGCTCAAATTCAACAACGATGGTTCCCTGGACCTCTATTTTCAGCACGAAAGCCCCGGCAAAGAAATGGAGTCGAACTGGCTGCCGGCGCCCCAGGCGGCCTTCAACCTGACCATGCGGATGTACTGGCCGAAAATGGAGGTCCTGGACGGCCGCTGGAAACCGCCGCCGGTGAAACGCGTGGTCCCCAGGTGATCAACGGTTTTTTTGCCCTGGCCAAAAGGACTTTCTCCACTTTTCCCCCGTGCCGATCAATTCCGCGAGGGCACTTGATCGGTGCGCAATGGCGTTGTAAGGCCTTGTTGAGAGTTGCTCAATGGCGTCCAGCGGATTGGAAAGCCCGCCGGACCAGAGTTGCGCGCCGAGTGAGGTTTTTCTCACCGTTGCCACCGGGAATCGGCTAACCGCCGCCGATGCCGAGGAAGTCGTGTTACCGCTTCTTGGGCCGATCTGCCGCTTTACGGGAACGGTGCTTCCGAGTAGAATTACTCCACAGGGCGCTAGCTCCGTTGTTAAGGGTGGCGTCGCCTCCGGCGAGGTAGTAAAGCCGAAATAGTGGTTTTTGCGAATTGCGAAAATTGCGAACAAACTGGGAAAACGGCATTTCGGAGAGGTGGCTGAGCGGCCGAAAGCGCCGGTTTGCTAA
>CAZFGM010000220.1:0-10229 GCA_964518515.1 uncultured Alcaligenaceae bacterium
TTAGATTGCAGATTTCATGTAGGACGGATTTGCAAATCCGTCCTACATGAAATCTGCAATCTAAAATCTAAAACGGCCGGCGCGGCTCCGGGGGGGTCACCACGTCGGAGGGCCGGCATTCCATCGTATCCACGTCCCCGTGAGGGGGAAAGAAGAAATCGAAGAAGGAGGTGGTCTTCGGCTTCTTGGGCTCGGCCGGTTGGGAATCGGGCCGCGGCGTTTCCACCGGCTGCACGCGCGGCAGCGGATAATGATACGGATACGGGCAGGCCCCGGTGTACGGGCAGCTCGGATAGTGATGGTGATGGTAGCGATCGTGGTAGGGCGGCCCCTCGGTCGTTTCGGCCGGTTCTTCCTCGGCGAAGGGTTCCTGGGGTTCGGCGGCCTCTTCCTGAGCGGGCACCACTTCGGGACCGTGGCCCATCCACAGACCCAGCCGCTCCATCAGGTGAAGTAGGCAGGCCTTCCACCAGCCACAGGATTCCCGGCAGCAATCATCGTCGGCAGCCGGCTCACGCTCACTCAGATCCGGAATAAAGGCCTCGCCAGCGGGCGGCTCACTGGTGGTAGGTTCTTCATCGGCGTACGGCATGTAGTGAGGGTTTTTGTCTAGGGCGACCGGCAAATCCGGATGGATCACCGGTTCCAGATCCTGGAGGGGGATTTCCAGGTCGGGAGTGAAATTTCCCTCCGGGGAATCGACAAAAGCGCCCGGGCGGAATTGATTAATCACTTCGGGCTGGGCATTGGCGCCCGGCTTTTCAATGACGATGGGTTCGACCAGGCCGCCTCCGGCAACGCCGCCCGTTTCGGAAGTTTCGGCGTCGCCCTGGGCGATGCCGTGAACAGCGGCCACGGGATTGCAGCCGCGGGCCATCACGCTGGCCACGCTGACGCACCGGCTGAACAACGACTCGGGGTAGGAAGTCGCGTGGCGGGCGGCCACGTACAACCCCACCGCCACACATCCGGTCAAGGCGATACCGCCCCAGATCAACTTGCTCATAAGCCTCCTCTGTTCCTGAAAAAAGAAGGGAAAAAGGTTCCCAGCCGGCCAGGCCGGCTCGGGGAAACCTCGCCACTTTTCCTGGCAACGACCTGCCCAGCAAACGAGGCCGGCTTATAGCGAGGTCGCTTGCCGTATTCCAGAGCAAAGCGCGGCGATTTCGCCAAAGCAAAAACGCGCGCGGGCGAAATTTTCTTGATCTTTCCCGTGGAGACTGGCGTAAAATAGAAAAGGATGGCAAGGAAGCCCTTTTCTCCGAACCTGGTGGGGTATCGAAGTGTCCCGGAGTTGGAGAAAAGGTGGCTCGCGTCTTGACGGTGGGGCCGGCAGGGAGGAAGATGGGGCAAGGCCGGGCCGGGGTTCCGGCCAAACTGAGAATTCTAAAAGGCCCACGTGGGCTGGAGGTGAACAACGGTTGCCGTCGTTGCCGCAGGCATGTGTCGTGCCCGCCGGACCTCCCGTCCCCACACGCTGTGGAAGGAGGTCCTTTGAACATCGCACTGAAAAGTGAGCCGGCTTCCACCGAGGCCGGACTGGAACGAGCTCTTCTTTGTGCCCGCGTGGCCGAGGATAACAAGGCCCGAGACATCCTCGTCCTGGACATGCGGGGCATTACCCCTTTATTTGATTTCCAGGTGCTGGCCACCGGGGCCAGCCGTCGCCAGATCCACACCCTCGCCGAAGAAATCGACGCCGCCCTGCACGCCCTCGGCGAACAGCGGCTGACCATCGAGGGCTACCGGTCCGCCAAGTGGGTGGTGCAGGATTACGGCGACATCATCGTCCACGTGTTCGACCCGGACACGCGGTTGTATTATAGTCTGGAGGACCTGTGGGCCGACGCGCCCCACGTGGACTGGAAATAAACGCCCCCCACTCGGCCTGAGCCCGCAGCGCAAGCAAGGGCCACCCTTGCTTGCGCTGCGGGCTCTTGGCTAACAGGCGAATCTTCGAGCCTGAATGGGGGCGTTCAAGGCCCACGTTCGCTTTATTTATTTTTGCCGCCATGAACCTCATTCAGTTGTTTCAAGAGCGCTTTCGCCACGCCGTGCACGGTTGGGTGGATGACCTCGAACCGTATGTGGCCATGATCAAGCCGGCTCAGGACGCCAAGTTCGGCGATTATCAAGCCAACTGCGCCATGAGCCTGGCCAAGGTGCTGGGCCAGAAACCGCGCGACGTGGCCCTAGAAATCGTCAAACGTCTCGACCTGGGAGATTTCCTCCAACCGCCCGAGATCGCCGGTCCCGGCTTCATCAACCTGCGCCTGCAAAAAACCTGGATGGCGGCTCGCCTTCAGGAAATGGCCCGCGACGACGGCCTCGGCGTCCAGCCCGTCCAGCCGCCGCGGACGATGGTCATCGACTACAGTTCGCCCAACGTCGCCAAGCCGATGCACGTCGGCCACCTGCGCACCACCATCATCGGCGACGCCCTGACCCGGCTGTTCCGCTTTCTCGGCCACCGCGTCATCACCGACAACCACCTCGGCGACTGGGGCACGCAGTTCGGCATGTTACTTTACGGCTACAAACATTTCCGCGACGATCAGGCCTTGCGCGACGATCCGGTGCGCGAAATGCTCCGCCTTTACCTTCTGGTTCGGGAGCTGATTAAGGCGGCCGAAACCGAGGAGGACGAACCGGAACATCCCCAGCAGAAATACACGGAAGCGGAAATCGCCCAGGCCCGCGCAGTGGAAGATGCCTGCCGCCAGGAAACCGCTCGGCTGCACGCCGGCGATCGGGAAAACTTCAAGCTATGGCAGACATTTCAACCCTGGTGCCAGGAAGAGCTCAACCGCATCTATCGCCGGCTGGACGTGCATTTTGACAACACCCTCGGCGAGAGTTTCTATAACCCCATGCTTCCAGAGGTAGTGAATAATCTTCTTGACAAGGGAATCGCCCAAATCAGTCAGGACGCCGTGGTCATCAAATATGGCAAGGACAAGCCGCCCGCGCTGATCCGCAAAAAAGATGGGGCTTTTACCTATACGACGACCGATCTGGCAACGATCCGTTATCGCCTGGAGCAGTTTCAGCCCGACGCGATTCTGTATGTCGTGGATGCCCGCCAGGCCCTGCATTTCCTGAACCTGTTCGACGCCGCCCGCCGCTGGGGCTATGACCAAGTGCGGCTCGAACATATTTCCTTCGGGTCCGTGCTTGGCGAAGACCGCAAGCCGCTCAAGACGCGCGAAGGCGGCACGGTCGAGCTGGCCGCCCTGCTCGACGAGGCGGTAGAGCGGGCCGGCAAGGTGTATGAAGAGCTGCGCCGGGATAGATTGGCCCGCGGCGAAGAGGTCCCCGAGCTGGGTCCCGAGGAAAGGAAACAAATCGAAGAAGTGGTCGGCCTCGGCGCCGTCAAGTACGCCGACCTGTGCCAGAACCGCACCAGCGATTATGTCTTCAGCTGGTCGAAGATGCTGGCCATGGCCGGCAACACCGCGGCCTACATGCAATACGCCTACGCCCGCAATCGCAGTATCTTCCGCAAGGGCAACGAACCCGCGGCCAAGTTTCGCACCCATCCCCCCTTGCCCTTACTGGAAACCCCGCACGAACGCGGCCTGGGCCTGGAATTGCTGCGCTTCGAAGAAACCCTGGCCGCGGCGGCGGCCGACCATCAGCCCAGCGCGATCACCTCCTACTTGTGGAACCTGTCCAAGAGTTACAGCGGTTTCTTCCAGCATTGCCGGGTGCTCCAGGCGGAAACGCCGGCCTTGCGCGAAAGCCGGCTTCTCTTGTGCGATCTCACCGCCCGGATTTTGCAACGCTGCCTCGATCTGCTCGGCATTCGCACCGTGGAACGGATGTAGTTTAGCGGGGAGCCTAAGGCGACCACGGATCGCGGAATTCGCGGTCGCCTTCGGCTCCCCGCTAAACATCGCCGTTTATCCCCGGTAGGCGAAATGCCCCGTCCGCGGATGTTCCACCGCTTTGAAGTCGCGGTAGGACATGCGGATGGCGTCTTCATGCGTCTGGCCCTCGAACACGATTTCCTTGTCCTGGGCCAGAGAGTCGTCCACCAGGGTCGGCAGCTGATACAGGCTGCCGAAGGGGGGCATGGCGCCGCGCTCGCAATCGGGAAAAACCTTGTCCATGTCCTCCTCGCTGGCCATGTCCACCAGTTCTTCACCCAGACATTCGCGCACGTCGTCCAGATCGACGTGATGGGTGGCGGGCACGACGGCCAAGACGTAGCCGTGGCCGGTGCGCAACAGGACCGACTTGGCCATCTCCTGGCCCGGAACATGAAGGGTCTGGGCGATGCGGTTGGCGGTGTACACCGGCGGATGGTGCAGCTTCTGGAACGGCACATGCCGGGTGGTCAAGAAATCGTCGAGTTTCATGATCGTTCCTCCGGAATCGGGTTTCGAAATATCAAATATCTAATCCCTGGTTGCCAGGAACTGGTGACCCCTTAGAGGACCGGACATAAGAAATGATCCAATATCTAGTTTATGCAGATATGAGAGGGACAGCAAGTTTTTTGTGTACCCTTGCAAACTGGAAATCCCTCGAATATTTTAGAAAAGGAGGCACCTCTATGTTTACCGGCGACGAACTACGGGAAATGTTGCATACCCGCCCCTTCGTGCCCTTTCGTCTGGTGCAAAGCGACGGGGCAGCGATCGAAGTGCGCAGCCCTGAAGCAGTCGTCGTTGGCAAACGCTGGGCCGTAATCGGACTTCTTGACCCAAAGGGAACGGACACCCTATTTGACCGTTATGCGGTCGTATACTTCTTGCACGTCGCCCGAACGGAACAGTTAGGTCTTGGCCCCCCGCCATTCTCCTCCTCGGGTCCGCCCCAGTCACCCACGCCGGCATAACCTTGTCATTTCAGAACGATCACGCACGGATCGATATCCTCGCGCTTGGAATTCAAGCCCGGCGTCGGCAGCAGTTTTTTCGCCTGGCGGTCATAGAGGAAAATGTCGCGTTCGCCGGCGCCGCCGGCGCGTTCGGAGACGAAAGCGATGAAGCGGCCGTCGGCGCTGAGGGACGGCGTCTGGTCGTGGGCCGGCGAATTGAGGCCGGGCAAGTCGAGGAACTTCTTGGCCGGCCGGTCGTAGAGGTAGACGTCGCGGCCGCCCTTGCCGCCGGACCGATCGGACACGAAGGCGATCAGGCTGCCGTCCTCGTTCAAGGACGGCGTGATGTCGATGCCCGGTGAATTCATTTCTTTGAGCGACAGGACCTTGGCTTCGGTGCGATCGTACAGCAGGATGTCCGTCAAGCCGGCGCCGCCTGGAGCGTTGGACGTAAAGGCTAGAAACCGGCCATTGCCGCTCAGGCACGGCATGCGCTCGTCGAACTTCGTCGTATTGAGCTTGGGCAGGTCCAGGAGTTTTTTCTTGGCCAGGTCGTAGCCCACCAGATCCCAGCGCTGGCTGAAACCAGACCGGTCCCAGGCGGCAAAAACGATCGTTTGGCCGTCGCCGGAAATCGCCGGATGGAGCTGGGCGTTGGGGGAATCGTTGATCTTCGGCAGGATGACGAGTTTCTTCTCGGTCAGGTCCCAGAGGAAAATGCGGCTGGTCTGGTTCTCCAGTTCCGAAGCGAAGGCGCAGAGCTTGCCGTCGGAGCTGAGGGAGGGATGATAATCGCTGCGCAGGTTCACGGTGTCAATGCTGCCGCTGATCTTGCCGCTGCCGACGCCGTCGTGCTCGTAGAAATAAACCTTCGGATGCTTGGGCCGCTCGCGGAAAGAGGCGAAGGCAATGAGGAGCTTGTGCTTGGGGGAATCGGCGCCCGGCTCGCTTAGCGAGAGATTCAGGGGCCCGGCAAGGAGCAAGGCAACCAACCAGCTGGTCAAGAGAGATGTCGGTACACGTCTTTGCGGTGCAAACATCGCAAGAACTCCACGGTCCCTTCTTCGAGAAGAACCACCACGCGAAAATCCCCAACGCGAATACGGAAGAGGTCCTTCCATCCACGGAGCTTCTTCAGATGCGGGATATCGGCCGGTGCTTGCGCCTCTTCAACGGCATCTATGGCATCCGCGACATGAGCGAGAATGCGCCGGTCCTTGATGTTCTTGAGGTCCCGCGTAAAAACATCGCGAAAGCGGGTCCTCATATCTTTGTCCGCAGTATCCGGAAAACAGCCTCGCGGGAGACGAGCTTGCCTTTTCGCGCTTCACGGGCCGCTTGGCCAAGGGCGAAGTCCTCCAAGACTTCGGCCAGAATCTTGGCGAGCCACTTGCGATCATCCAGAAGTTCTTCGATCAGGGCCTCTTTCAGGCCCCTTTCGAGGTCCGGCTTGAGGTTTTTCACTACGGGCATGTGAGAACTTCCTGAACCAATTGCCGTTTGTTGGCCCCCGGAAAGAATCCGGGCCTTTTCCACACTTTTTTTATCCTCTCAACCCCTCTAGCATTTTACCAATTCCCCCACCGGCAAGGCGTCGCCGCTGGTAATATCCGAACTGAGGCGAAGGCGAGAAGGAGTTCTTGTTCAAGTTTAAAGGGGGCTAAGGAAAGAAACGGTAGATTTCTTTTCGGTGAAGGCAGCGCACGAACTCTACCGTATCTCCTTCAATCACGATCCCAAGACGGTAGTTACCTAGACGAAGGCGGTAATGATTTTCAGCGCCTTTTATCTTTTTCAAATGCGCTATTTCGGAAAGAATCTGGGCCTTTTCCACACTCTCGATTATCCTCGCGACTCGCTCGCGGAGTTTGGGGTTCTTCAGCTTTTTCAAGTCGCGATCGAAACTTTCGCTAAATACGGTGTTCATCGCTTTCCCCGCAACGTGCGGAAGATCGTTTCGCGGGAAACCTTTTTCGTTTTGCGCCCTTCTTTTATTGCTTCCGCCAGCGCGAAGTCTTCCAAGACTTCGGAAAGTATTTCACCAAGCCATCCGCGCTCATCCAGGAGCTTCTCCACAAGGGCTTCCTTCAAACCCTTTTTCAGAGTTGGCTGGCGTTTTCTTTTTCTCGGCGCCTTAACATCATTTTGTGCCATTTTCATGTTAGCAATTCCCCCACCGGCAGCGCGTCGCGCACAAATGGCCGCACGCGGGTATCGGTGATGTCGATGCCCAGGAGGCGATAGAGGGTGGCGGCGAATTCGGCGGGGTTGACCGGGCGGTGGGCGGGGCGGTTGCCGGTGCGGTCGCTGGCGCCGATGACGGCGCCGCCGGCGACGCCGCCGCCGGCCAGGAAATAGCTGAAGCAATAGGGATGGTGGTCGCGGGCGCCGTAGCGGTTGATGCGCGGGGTGCGGCCGAATTCCCCGCCCGCCACGATCAACGTCGAGCGCAACAGGCCGCGCGTTTCCAGGTCTTCCAGCAGGGCGGTCAGGCCCTGATCCAGCCGCGGACACAGGTGCTGCTCCATGCGCACCATGCCGCCCAGGTCGGCGCCGTGCACGTCCCAGGCGTCCCAGGCCGGGCCGTCGTACCACTTGATCTGCACGAAGCGCGTGCCGGCCTCGACCAAGCGCCGGGCCAGGAGACACGACTGGCCGAAGAAATTGGTGCCATACCGCTCGCGCAGCTCCGGCCGTTCTCGGGCCAGGTCAAAGGCGTCGCGCACCCTGGTCGAGGTGAGGATGTCGATAGCCCGCTGGTAAGATTGATCCATGCGCTCGACCGCCTCGCTGCCGTGCAAGCTGGAGCGCAGGCGATCGACGCTGGCCAGAAGCTGGCGGCGCTGCTGGAACTGGTCGGCGCGAATGTCGGCCCGCAAGGCGAACTGCGGCAGCTCGACGCGCGTGCCCGACGGATCGGCGATCTCCACGGGAAAGTGCGGCGCCCCCAGCCGTCCGCCGCCAATCCCCAGCCGCGAGCCGACGTGCACGTACGGCGGCATCGCCCGCTGAAAGCCCTTGATCTTCGAGACTACCGCGCCGTAGGAGGTCGTCTCGCCGGCAAAGCCGGTGAGCATGGGGATCGGCGAATGGGCATCGATGCCGTGGGCCATCGAACGGATCAGAGCGCACTTATCCATGTGCCGGCTGATCATCGGCAACAGCTCGCTGATCATCGTGCCGGTCACGTTAGTGCGGATGGGGCCGTAGGGACTGCGAATGGTGTCCGGCGTATCGGGCTTGGGATCGAAAGTTTCCAGATGGCTGGGCCCGCCGTCGAGCCAGAGAAAGATGCAGGAAACATCGCGGCGGCCGCTTTGGCCTGGCGCCGCCTGCACGGTGCGCAGCCAATCCGCCAAGGTCAGACCGGCGATGCCCAGGCTGCCCACGTGCAGCATCTCACGGCGGGTGAGGCCCTGGCAAGTCCGAAAGATTCCGGTGCCGATGCGTAACATGGTCTCCCCCTAACGCGGCTGAGCCGCAGTGTAGTCGTCACGCTCCGCGTGACGAGAATCCTCACGCGGAGCGTGAGGACTACACTCAAGCAGCTTGAAACCAAAATCTTCTCCGCGCCGTGCGGAGAAGATAGGAAAATAGAAACCCACATCAAGGCGCCTACGGTGATTAGGATAACCTAAGTCGTTGAAAAAGGCGAGAAAATCTTTGGCGGGGGAAGTGTTGCCGCTCGTCAGAGCCGCGACCGAAAGGACCGTAAGGATCGAGAGGCTCCCTCACGGTCGCGGCTCCGACGTTTACTATTTCCCATGGGTATTTTTCTTCAACCAGTCTTCCACTTCTTTCACTTTGAATCCCTTGGGCCCCTGGGCGCCCTGATAGGCGATCTTGCCATTCGTGCCGACCACGTAGAGCCGGTCCGGCCAGGCGGCGTAGGCCCGGTTGACCTTGTTGTCGGTCTTGTCCAACAGCGTGGGCATCGATAGCTTCAAAGTCGCGGTGCACTGCCCGGCGGTTTTGAGGCGGGCGTCGAGCGTGTTGGTTTGCGGAATCTTGAGCAGCTCTTCCTTGCCGTCCTTGTCCTTGCGCGTGAACAGGACCGAATCGGGATGGGCTTCGCGGATGTAGACGAGGAAGAAGGCGGCGCGATCCTTGTACGTGTGGTACAGCTTTTCCAGGTCGCCAGACTGGCGACGGAAAGGCGGTCAGGTATAGCTGCCGAAGATCAGAACGACCGGATGCATTTCCCTAAAACAGGACAGGGTGACTTCCTTTTTTTCGTGTAGCAGAGGCAAGGTGAAGTCGGGGGCGGCATGGCCGACCTTGAGGGAATCCTTGTGGCGTTCGCCCTTGGCGGCGGGGGTGATGATTTCGCCTGGCCGGCCGCCCTTCTTTTTCTTATCGCCGGTCTGGCCGGGGGCCGCCTGCCAGCCCAAGACGCCGGCCACAAGCAGCAGGCCGGCCGCGTAGAGGTGCTTCTTGGATAGCATGGTTTCTCCTACCAGGGATGATTGAATAAACAAACCCCAAGTGCGGGCAAAAGTTTCGCAACCAGCCCGGACGCTTCGGCCCGGATGGTCTAGATGGTGCCACCTATGACTTATCCTGTGCGAAAACCCCGAAAGTGGTGGAAGCGATTATTGCTATCTCTTACTGTTTGCAATAGTATCGCCGCGGGGAATGTCGAGCGGATGCCGCGTTCTTCTTGGCGATTTTCTCCTGCTCAAGCGCGTATGCCGATAATCTCCCGCCCGTACCGATCGATTTTCCTTCGGGACCAATGGATTTTTCCTTTGCCGGAAGTCCCTGCGGCTGGTAAAAAATTCCGGTGTCCTTCCCCTGACTCCTGACTCCTGACCCCAGTTTTCGAGGCACTTTATGGCCATCCCCAAAGCGGAACCCGGCAAGACACGTATCGGTTGGATCGGCACCGGCGTCATGGGACGCTGGATGTGCCAGCATCTTTTGACCAAAGGCTTCAAGGCGACGGTGTACAACCGCAGCAAGGATAAGGCCAAGGACCTGCTGGCCGCGGGAGCCGCCTGGTCCGATTCGCCGCGCCAGGTTGCCGAACGCTCGGAGACAGTGTTCGCCATCGTCGGCTTTCCCAATGACGTGCGCGAAGTATTCCTCGGCGTGCAGGGAGCGCTGGCGGGCAGCAAGTCCGGCTCGGTGCTGGTGGACATGACCACGAGTGAGCCGTCCTTGGCGCGGGAAATCTACGAAGCGGCCCAGAAGAAAGGTGTGGCCAGCGTCGATGCCCCGGTGTCCGGCGGCGACGTTGGCGCCAGGAACGCCGCCCTGTCCATCATGGTCGGCGGCGACGCCGACGTCGTCGAGTCGATCCGGCCGCTCTTCGAATGCATGGGTAAGACCATCATCCATCAAGGCGGCCCCGGCGCCGGCCAGCACACCAAGATGGTCAACCAGGTCCTCATCGCCAGCAACA
>CAZFGM010000221.1:0-10212 GCA_964518515.1 uncultured Alcaligenaceae bacterium
TCGGAATCCTGCCCCACAAATACTGCCACCCTCGAACCGGGGAGTGAACGGTTACTATTTTTTTTCCGGCGGTGTTGGCGGCACGAGCGGCTCGGTCAGCGGCAGGCGTCGGGCCTGGTCGAGGGCGGCTTGCGGGGGATTGCCCAGGGCCGTATACAGGCGGAACTGGGCGCGGTTGTAATCGGCGACGACCTGGAGGTAATCCAGGCGGGCGTGGGACAGGGCCTGGAGGGCCTGCAAAAGCTCGATGGGGCGATACACCTTTGGGAGGTTAGGCACCCCGTTGGCGTTCAAGCGGTAAGATTCAAAGGCGGCCTGAACGGCGCGCTGGGCGGATGCCAGCTCGCGGCGGCGGACCTGGGCCAGGCTGGCGGCGGCGACAATCTGGGCGGCCACGTGGTTGGCCACGGTCGCCTGGTGCAGAGTGGTTTGGGTAAACTGCGATTGGCGTTCACGTCGTTCGGCAAGGTTGCCCAGGCCGAGGTTTTCCAGGCGCCAGACGGCCAGGGCGGTGGCGTCGCCGCGGCCGTAGAAGTTGCCGAAGAAATCATTGGGACCGCCGCCGAAGCCTCCGGCCGAATAGCCCACATACAGACTCGGCACCAGCGGGGCGATCCGTGCAGCCCGCCAGCGCTCGCGGGCGGCCTGGCTCAGCGCCCGCGTTTCCGCTACTTCTGGCCGGTCCTGTATTCCCTGGGCAATCAGGTCGGGCAGCGGCAGGTCTTCGGGCACCAGGACCAGCGGGAACAGGGCCGGTTCCAGCGGGTGAAAGCACAAATCGGGGGGCAGATTGAGCAGTTCGGCCAGCCGCGCCGACACGAGGCGGGCGCGTCCTTGAATTTCCAGATGTTCGCGCTCGCGAATGGCGGCCTCCGTTAGGGCCCGCTGTGTATCAGCCGCGATACCAGCACCCCGCTTTTGATTGCTTTCTGTCACTTTCACAAAATGGCGGGCGTTTTGAAAGGTTTCACCGCTGATTTGCAGCTCGGCATACACTTGCAACAAATCCAGGTACGTCAGGGCCACGTCGAGCAACAGGTCATTGCGGACGGCCTCGGCGCCGGCCTGGCGCGCGGTGGTGATTTGCCGGGCGGCCAGCGAGGCGAACAGGGCGTCGCCTGGGTGAAAGGCAAAGGTAGGCCCGCCGCCCACGAACAGGGAGCTGCGCGACGCCGTGGCAATCTCGCCGTTGAAACGCTGGATCTGGCCGTCGTGGCGCTGCCACAAAGGCGCGAAATCCAGGTGCGGCAGCCACAAGACCTCGGCCCGATTCTGCTGGGCCAGGGCTTGGCGAATGCGCTCGCGGGCCAGGCCGATCTCCGGGTTCTGGCCGTCGGCGAGCTGCAATGCCGTGGGCAAGTCAATCCACTGCGTTTGCGGACAAAGGTCCGGCAACACCTCCGGCGGGGGGACTGCGGGAAAAGGAAGGACTTCCTGTTTTTTTGGGTCTTCCTTCTGGAACGCTACCAAGGGCGGACGCGCTTGCGGCTCGGGAGAAGGAGGCGCCGAAACCGGAGGATGCAAGCGCACCGAATCCGGCCCCGCCCAACCAGGCATGGCCATAACCAGCAAAGTCATCCAGGACCAACAATTCTTTCCCATGGCGGCATCCTTGCGGCCGAGTTTCCTTGCCCTTCTTTTGCCAGCGGGAACACCAATTCCTAGAGTGGGCTCAGGCGCTTGCACTTGACGCGTTGGCCGTCGCGCAGGTCCCCTTTTTGCAGGACCACTTCCTCGGTGCCGTCGAGGGGGACTTCGCGGTGGCCGATAAGCTTGACGACTTCCATTTCTTGGCCGTCGTCGTAACGAATGCGGACTGGTTGGCGGCGAACCATCCCCTTGGAAACCAAGAGGATGTAGGATTTCCCTTTGCGGGTGTGGACGGCACTGACGCGCAAGGCCTGGGCGTTGTCGATTTTTTGCAGCGCCAGTTTCATCTGGGCGTAATTGCCGGGGCGCAGCTTCAGATCGCGGTTTTCCAGGTCGATCTCCGCCTGCAAGGTGCGGGAGTTGGGATCCAAGGCGTGGCTGTGCCGGGCGACCCGGCCCACCACGGCAGTCTGGCTTCGGGCATCGACCACGATGGTGGCCGGTACGCCCAGATCGATCAGGCCGGAATCTTTTTCCGGGACCTGCAGGACAATTTTCACTTTGTCGATGGCCGACACGGTCATGAGCAGCTTGCTCTGGCCCCGACTGGAGTTCTGCACAAAATCCCCTTCGTCCACTTTGCGCGCGGTGACAATACCGTCGAAGGGAGCGCGAATCCGGGCGTCCTCGGCAAGGATCTGCGCCCGGCGCATTTCTTCCTCAGCCACGCGAACGCGGCTTTCCTTAACGGAAAGATCGGCACGGGCGGTGTCCAACTTTGAGGAAAAGATGGCCACCTCGGCCTGGATGACCTGCACTTTTGCCTGGCTTGCCTCAAGGGCCGCCTCCGCCGCGTTTACCTCGTTGATCTTTTCCTCCACAAAGGCGGGGGCCACCGTGCCGTCCGCCACCAGCCCCTTGAGGCGGACCAGTTCTTGTTGGCGAAGCATTTTTTCCGAAGCGTACTTTTTGATTTCCGCTTCCACTTGCTTGACCTGGAACTTGGCCCCTTTCAAGGCCGCTTCGGCGGTGGCAATGTTGGTCCGTGATAGTTTCACCTCGGCCAGGCTTTGCCGCCACAAGGATTCTTTTTGCACAATATCCTGGTACAGCTCCGGGGCATCAATGTCAATCAGGACGTCTCCTTCCTTGACGCGCGAGCCGATGTCGATCTGCGGAGCGCGGTCGAGGGTGGCATGGGTGCGGACGGCGAACTGAACCTGGGCCGGGAGCGGGCCACCGGTAGCACAGGCCAGCACATGGCTGGCCACCTCCGCAGCTTGCCGGGCTTGGAAATCCCGCTTGATCCGTTTCAGGTATCCGGAGGCTTTACTGAAGATCTCCGCCTGGGCATAGGCCTGGATGGTGCCGGGCTGATCGAGATAGCGGACCAGGTTTTTCTGCCGCGGCAGCATCGTGTTGACGTTGATTACTTTGGCAGTTTTCACTGGGACCAGGTCAGGATCGTCAATTTCGGAAGGATCATCCTCGGAAGCGGCAGTGCCCCGGCCGATATACAGGCCCAGAAGAAAGCCACAAACACCCAGGGCTAGGCCGGACAAAAGCCGGCCCAGGCCGAGAAAAAAACGCCCGGGAGGTTCCGTCGCGGGACCGGGGTCCGTTATCGTTTCCTGCGGTATGGGAGCGGTCGGGGGGCCAGCGTCCGACCGCGACTCCTGGGGCAAAGAATCGGCGGGAGGGGGGGGAAGCGTCGGCAAGTCGTCGGTGGAGAGGGTATCGTCAATTTGCGGAAGAGGTTGTAATTCCTTGCTCATGGTTGCCTCCAAAAGCCGCCACTAGCGGAAAGATTTTTTAGTTTATTAAATCTCAAGAGATCTTGCAAGAGGTTCTACAGTAATAGCCTGGGCCTGTTCTGGCAAGCTTGCGTTTTCCTCCGGCTCCGCAGCGGCGGGCGCCTCGCGGTGGAACAGGGTATAGAGAACCGGCACGACAATCAGGGTCAAAAACGTCGAGACGAGCAAGCCGCCCACCACGGCCCGGGCCAGGGGCACGTTGGCCTCGCTGCCCTTGCCCATGCCGATGGCCATGGGCAACAAGTCCAGAAACGTCGCCAGGAAGGTCATCAAGATGGGACGCAGCCGGACCCCCGCCGCCCGGGAAATCGCCTGGCGCACGGAAAACCCCTGGGTGCGCTGCTTGTTGGCGAAATCCACCAGCAGCGTGCTGTTGGCCACCACGATGCCCACCATGAAAATGACCCCCATCGCCGACTGCACGTTTAACGTGGTGTGCGTGACGTACAAAGTGAGCAAGACGCCGATCAGACCGAGCGGCACGGCGAACATGATGATGAGCGGACTCAGGTAGGAACGGAACTGGGCCACCATGAGCAAGTACACCAGGATGGTGGCCAGGACCAAGCCGCCGCCGAGATTGGCGAACGACTCGTTCATGCGCTGATATTCGCCCGACATGGTGATCACCATGCCCTGGGGCAAGTTTTCCTCGATGGGGGCCAGGCGTTGTTGAATCTTGGCGGCCAGGCTGCCGATGTCGCGGCCGTCGGTGTTGACCAGGACGCTGCTCACCCGCGCCAGGTTATCGTGAACCACCTCGGCCGGGCCGGGATACTCCGGGCTGATTTTGACGAAGGTGCTCAGGGTCACCACCTCGGTCGAACCGGGCAGGGTCACCGGAATGTTCAAGACTTCATCCAGTTTGCGGTCGGTTTTTTCCGGATACTGCACGACGATGAAATACTGGTTGCCGGTTTTCGGATCGATCCAGAAATTCCGGTCCACCTGGATGCTGGAATTGAGGGCGGTGGTCACGGTCTGGAAAACGTCGCGTACGTCCAGATTGTGGCGTTCGGCCTTGACCCGGTCGATTTCAATCAGGCGCTGGGGATAGTCCAGGCGCTGTTGGATTTGGACATCGGCAGCCCCGGGCAGGGTGCGAATGCGATCGCGAATTTCCACCGCTTTGTCGTTGGCTTCCTGGGCCGTGCCGCCAATCACCTGGATTTCGATGGGCGAGGTGGCCCCGTAATTAAGGGCGGCCGACACCATGCCTCCCGTATCGAAGCTCAGGCGCAGGCCGTCTAGCTGGGGATCGCGTTGCTGGCGTTCCAGGAATTTGCGGCGCAGCTCGGATGCATATTGCTGCGACGTCTTGCGGCGTGCCTCGGTAAGCTGCAGCTTGACCACGGCGTCCTGCGGGCCGGAGTTGGCGGTGTACGCCGCCGACCAGTTGGTGGTCAGGCCCAACTCCGACACGATCATCTTCAGGTCCGCGGGCGGAAGGGTTTGCTGGATAAATTTTTCCAGAGCTGCCACGCGCTCCGTGGTCTTTTCCAGTTTCGTTCCGGTCGGACAGCGCACGAAAATGGTAATCTGCCCGCTATCCACCTGCGGAAAGAATTCCCGGCCGATCACCAACACCAGGCCCAACGAGCCCACAAAAAGAACCCCCACCAGGGCCAAAACCAGGAAGCGGTTGTCCAGGGACCAGCTCAGGAATTTCTGATAGCGCCGGGTCAGGCTTCCCAGGGCCTGGTCGAAAATAGAATACAAACGACTCCAAAAACCCACCGGCGAAGGTTCCGGATAGTGCGACGAATCGGCCAAGGGCGAGCGGTGGCTATTCAGCCAGGCGGCGCTGCGGGCCGGCACGAACGTCAAGGCCAAAAACAGCGACGCCAGCATGGCGAAGGCCACCGCCAGGGCCAGCGGCCGGAACAGGAACTTGCCCATGCCCGGCATGAGGGCCAGCGGCACCAGCACGATGATCGTGGACAGGGTGGCCACCAGGGCGGGGGCGGCCACCTCGCCGGCCGCATCTTCCGCCGCCTGCGCGGGTTTTTTTCCCATGTGCAAATGCCGGTGGGTGTTTTCCAGAACGACGATGGCATTGTCCACCAACGGTCCGACGGCCAGGGCCAACCCGCCCAACGTCATGGCGTTGATGGTATTGCCGGTCCCCGCCAGGGCCGCGATCGCCGCCAAGATCGCCAGCGGGATGGACAGGGTGGCGATGATCGTGGACCGATAACAGCCGAGAAAAACCAAGATCATGCCCGCCGCCAGCAAGGCCCCGAATACGCCTTCGTGCACCAGGCTCTCGATGGCATGGCGCACGTACACGGATTGATCCAGGACCACGTCCAGCTCGACACCGTCCGGGGCCCGCGCCTTCATCAGCGGCAGGGCTTCTTTCACGCTGTCCACGACGGCCACGCTGCTGGCCCCGAGTTGGCGATAAATGGGCACGTAGACCTGGGATTGGCCGTTGATGCGGACCATGCTGGTTTGGATGGCGCTGCCGTCTTCGACGCGGGCGACGTTGTCGAGAAAGATTTGCTTGTCTCCCAAGGCCCCCAGGGCTTTCAGCGGCAAGCCTTTCAATTCCTCCACGGCGCGGACCATGGCGTTGGAATCGAACATGACTTCTTTGTCGCCGAGCTTGGCGGTGCCGGCGGTGAGCATGGCGTTGTACCGGCGCAGGGAGCGCACCAAGTCCAGGAGCGAGATGTTGTGGGCGCGCATGTCGTCCGGCTTGGCGTAGACCATGATGG
The DNA here is from genome assembly GCA_964518515.1 of uncultured Alcaligenaceae bacterium. Taxonomy (GTDB): domain Bacteria; phylum Planctomycetota; class Planctomycetia; order Gemmatales; family Gemmataceae; genus CAZFGM01. The sequence continues at coordinate 6,125 of CAZFGM010000221.1, forward strand.
TGCGTTCCTTACCGCCGAACACCGTGGGAGCCACCACCCCCGGCAAGCCGCCCAGGTGGTTGCGCAGGTCGATGCGGGCCAGATCTTGCAGCTCGGTCTCGCCCAGGGCGGGGTTGGAGCTATCGACGCTCAAAACCGCCAGGGGCAGCGAGGCGGTCGGATCGAATGGCCGCACGATGGGCGGCAACGTGCCCGGCGGCAAGGTCGGCAGCGTGCTCAGGGCCAGGGAGCTGGTTTCCGTCAAGGCCGCCGCCGGATCGATGTCGTCGCGGAAATACAGGCGGACGATACTGACACCCACCAGGGATTTCGATTCCACCCTGACCACCCCGGTCGCCTGACCGCACCAGCGCTCGATGCGGTTGGTGATGTTCCGTTCCATGACGTTGGGCGGCATGCCCGAATAGTAGGTCATGACCAGTACGCCGGGACTTTTGAAAACCGGCAAAATATCGATGGGAATGCTTCGAACCGACACCAGCCCGGCGACCAGGGCCATCAGGGCCACCACCGTTACCGCATAGGGGTTTTTCAGAGCGGCTTTAACGAGAAACATGCTTTTTCCCAGGATGGCCTGAAGGCGTGAAATCGGGGGGAGGAAGCGCTGGCGGTTCCAGAACAAGATTTGATTTTAGCAAAGGGCAGTTCACCATTACAAGAAAAAACTGTGATGTTCCCCAAAGCGGCAAAACCGCAGTGTAGTCGTCACGCTCCGCGTGACGAAAATCCTCACGCGGAGCGTGACGAAAATCCTCACGCGGAGCGTGACGACTACACTCCTTTTTCAACCTGACCCTTTACTGACGGCCTGTCCCAAGTTTGCCAATTTCCTCCGCCCCAAGAGCCCGCGTGTAGACCTGCACGTTCCGAAACATTCCGTAGGCGCGGGAATCTGTTCGCTGGTAGGGATCGCAGCCCAGGGTCAAGGCGTTGGCGCCGCGGTCGATGGTTCCTTCGTAAATCCCCTCGGCCACCAGCTCGCCGTTGAGGTAGATGCGTTCGAGCAGTTTCTTGCCAGTGGTCTGGCAGGTGACGGCCAGGTGCTGCCATTTTCCCACCGTCAAAGGTTTGCTGGCCCGCAAAGTGCATGTACCGTCCTTGATGCCGATCTTGACCTGCGACAACGGCCGTTCCGGCGGGCAGGTGAAGTTGGGCCAGAGCGTCGGTTGGCCGGCGCCGCCGAGATTTATCCGCCGACTCAGAGAGAGCAAGGTAACGCCCCAGTAGGCGGGCTTGCCAAAACCGCGGTCCGGGCGGACCCACAAGGCCAGGGTCAGGTCTGGATACTGGAAATCCCCGGGGGCGTTGCCGAAGGCCTCACTGAAATCGGGGCTCAGGTGCAGGCCCTTGTAGCCGTCGCGCTCGGCCCAGAGGGGATTGGTCAGCTCCATATGGCGTCCGCCAATCCAGTCATAGGCCATTTGCCCCACGGTTTCATCCAGGGCCCAGGCCGAAACGATACCCTTGGGAAGGCTTTTGACCCAAGCAGGGGGCTCGACGGCCGGCACGGCCTTTTCCACGACCCCCTTGGGCACGGCCTCCCCTTCGGTCAGCGGCCGGAGCTCCACGTTGTCGATCCAGGCCCGGCCGCCGCCATCCAGCCCCAGGCGCACGCGGGCCGCCCCCGGCTTGGACAAGAGCCGGGTCACCAAGCCCGCGCGCTGCCATTGGGGCAAGTTCACCGGTCCCAGGTAATGCCTTACCGTCTCCTTGTCCCGGGCAATCTCGAGGTAGGGTCCTCGTCCGCTGATGCCCATGGTCTTGAGCATGAACGTGAGAAGGTACCGGTCGGCGGGCGGGTAGCCGAAGCCGGTTCCCTCGGGCGGGGCTTTGGCTGGCAGCGGCTTGAACTCGGCCCAGCCCGCGGAATCGAGAACCAGGGAATAGCTGTCGTCAAAGCCGATCTTCTTGTCCACGTCGTAGGCGCCGCGCCAGCTCACACTCACCAGCGGATCGGCCACCGCGTTCTGCTGGTCCGGCCCGAAGCGGTTGACTCCGCTCTTGTGCAAGATCGCCGTCCGTTGCAGCTCCGGGAGCGACGGCAAGCGCGAGGTGAGAAACACCTTGGCGAGGGCGGCCGGCAGATTGCCATGAAAGCGATAGTGGGCCTTGATCTCCGGAGTTTTCAGGTTGTGTGGCTGGAACTGCCACGCCAGATGGGTCTCGTGGGAAAAGGCGCACACCGAACAGTTCGCTTCCAGGCCCGCGTCCTTGTGCAAGAACGTGACGGCCGGATTGCAAACCGGGTGCAGGCCGCGGGCCCAGGTCCGCCCGGCGGACACATCGGGCTTGAGGGAATTGGCGCCGCCGCCGTAGATGCGCCGCAGATGAGTCGAAGGGCAGGAATCCCAATCGTTGCGCAGCGGGACGCGGTAGAGCACGCCATCCTTGCCGTGGAACAGCTCCCAGTGGTAATAAGCGGCATCGTCGCCGCGGACGATGTTCGCGGGCAAGGGCAGCTTGCCCAGTTCCATGTGACGGGCCGGGTCGAATACCCAACCCAGCCAAGCGTTGGGACTACCGCTATAGGGCATGAGCCAGTTGTATTGCAGGTTGGTCACCTGGGAGAACTTTGGGTCCTTGGTATTCAGCAGGGCGGCGCCCTCGAAGTCGTAGTAGTAGGTCCCCCTGTCCCGGTCGAAGCCGACGCGAATGGTATTGTGATTCTGTGTGGGCGGGAAGGTAGTGCGGCCGCGGACTCGCACCGCCAGCTCGGCAACGTTTTCGGCAGGCCCGACGGCTTTGATCTCTTCCGGCGCCTTGGGCTGTTGATCCGCTTCCATCCACAGCAGGATCGCGTGCAGTTGCGGTTGATAGCCCGGCAGGAGTTTCATTTCCACCAGCTCGCCCCCGGCAAAGCGGGCGATGGGCTCATCGTCGCTAAAGATCCACGAACTACCGTGCCACGTGCGGAAACTCATCTGGTGTTTTCGTTCCGGCATGACCAGCAGCGCTTCTTGTGAGGCGGGCAGGATCTTGGCGTCGCGGAAACTCACCGTGGCTTCAAAGCTGCCCACCCCCCATTTCCCCCCCTGGCCAAGGATGGGGGCGACCTGGTCGTCGTATTCCAGAACCAGCTTGGCAGCGAGCCAGACCCGAATGCGGCCGCCGCGCGCTTCGGCCTTGAGCCGCAGCGGTTTATTGACGGCGATTTCGGCTGGCACGACCTTGACGTAGCCCCCATTTCCCTTGTGCAAGGCGATTTCCTGATACCTGGTGGAAAGCTGCACGCGATACCACCAGCTCTCGGTCAGACCCGAGCCGAAGGAACGCAGGATCAGGCAAGCGTCGTAGCCGGGATCTTCGCGCTGGATGGTGTAGCGAAACCAGTCGGCATGACCGGGGCCTTGCCGGGGGCACGGTTTGCCGATGGTGACGACCGCCTCGATGGCCGCGTCCTGGGGAATATTCTGATCGAAGAGGGCATACGACCAATTCATGCCGCCCTGGGCCAGGAGCACGTCATCCTTTTGGCGCCACACCTTGGCGTCGGCAACGAAATTCCCGACCACGGACTTGGATTGGGCGAAAGAATCGGTGTCCAGAAGCAACCAGGAAACGCATGCCAGGATTGTTGTGCGTGTGTAGCGCATGGGGTCGGCTCCGCGGCTTGGGGGGGGCGAGGTCCAGTGAAATCAACGGGGGAGGTTTAAAGAGGAATCTAAGATTACCTAAGGCAAATGGCAAATTGAAAATGGCGAATCCCCTTGCCATTCGGGGTCGCGGCACCTACCGGTTGCTGCCGGTAGGTCCGGCGAGCCGTGCCGGACCACGGCAAGTGCTGGCGTCATGATCCGGCGCGGATTGGGGACCGGCGATCAACACATCGCAGCGGCCAGAGGGCCGCACACAACGAACGTCGGTGACCTGGATATGGCAACCAAGGTTGACGGCCTAACGTCTCCGCGGCCACAGCATCCAGTTCAAACGCTTGGAGCAAATTGAAGCCTTCCCGCAAGAAAGCGTAACGGAACAGGCCTGCACCGGCGAAGAGATCCATTACTGTCCATTACTGTTGGCACGGCAACTCACGGTTTCAGAAGCCACTCAAACCAAACAACCGTAGCGGTCTATTGTCCTATTGATTT
>CAZFGM010000222.1:0-10204 GCA_964518515.1 uncultured Alcaligenaceae bacterium
GGAATCCTGCCCCACAAATACTGCCACCCTCGAACCGGGGAGTGAACGGTTACCACAAATCCTCGCCGGTTTTTAAATTTCAGAAATCCTCGCATAAGTTGACCTGGCGGGAAACGTCTTTTTCATTGACAGAAAGCCCAACTTGAGAAACACTAAGGAGTCGGCCCCAAGGGTCGAACGAAAAATGAGGATCAAACATGGCGGCCCCAACGATTACTCCGGACAACGACTTTACCCTGACCAACGATGAAATTCTCTACGAAGTCGTCAATGGCCAGCGCGTGGAGCTTCCCATGAGTGCCTGGGAAACCGATATCGCTTCGGAACTTCATGTTTACCTGGGAAATTTCGCCCGGGAAAACAAACTCGGTCGAGCAGTTGTGGAAATGCTGTTCTTGCTTGCCGTGGTGGGCAGCAAGCGCCGGCCGGACGTGGCTTATGTATCTTACCAGCGCTGGCCGCGCCAGCGGCGGGTCCCGCGCAAGGAGGCCTGGGAGGTCGTGCCGGAGCTGGCCATCGAAGTCGTTAGCGCCAGCAATACCGCCGAAGAGGTCTTGACCAAGATTGGCGAGTATTTCGCCGCCGGAGTGCTTCGTGTTTGGGTGATCTACCCGACCCAAGAGCAAGTTTATGTCTATCAATCGCCGACGCAAAATCGGATTTTGACCCGCGGCGATCAGCTGGACGGTGAAGAAATCCTGCCCGGTTTTCGTCTGCCGGTGGCCGCCCTGTTTGAAGGGGAAGGCGAAGATTAGGTGGGACAGGCGTCTCGCCTGTCCGGGACCGCCGAGGACGCCGGTCCCACCAAAAAAAGGGGGGAAGGCATGGCAGATAATTCGATCTCGCGTCGCCGGCTGCTCCAGGTCGGCGGCCTGGGCATGCTCGGCCTGGGGTTGCCGGAGTTTCTTCAGGCTCGGGCCCCGGTCGAAGGCCGCCGGGGGTCGGAGAAATCCTGCATTTTCATCGTGCAGTACGGCGGGGCCAGTCATATCGACAGCCTGGACCTCAAGCCGCAGGCGCCCCAGGAGATTCGCGGCCCGTACCGGCCGATCGCCACGAATATTCCCGGCTTCCAGGTTGGTGAATTGCTGCCGCGGCTGGCCCGCCTGGCCGACCGCTATTGCCTCATCCGTTCAATGCGGCACACGAACGGCGGCCACGATGGCGGCATGCACATCTGCATGACCGGCCATTCCCAGCCGCGCGAGAATACCCCGTACTTCGGCTCGGTGATGGCGAAAGTGCGGCCGTCGTCGCGCAACCTTCCCTCGTACGTGTGGATTCAAAACCTGGCGGGCGATGTACGGCCATTCTACCTCAATGGCGGTTTTCTCGGCGCCGCCTACAGCCCGCTGCGCGTCGGCACTGATCTCGATAATCCGTCGAACCCGAATTTCCGCATGCGGGCTTTCGATCCGGCCCCGGATTTGTCGCCCCAGCGTCTTTTGCAGCGCCGCAATCTTCTAGAGCGCGTGACCGACGCCAACCTACCCAGCGGCGCGGGCGACAATCTGCGCCGTTTCCAACAGCGCGCCGTGGACCTGGTCACCGGGCAGGAAGCGCGGCGGGCCTTTGACCTGGAGCGCGAACCGGGTAAGGTGCGCGACCGCTACGGCCGGCATCCCTTGGGGCAAAACCTGCTTATGGCCCGGCGATTGATCGAAGCGGGCGTCCGCCTGGTCAGCGTCACCGCCTGGACCGGCCTGCCGCCGGGCGAGAATTTCCGCAATGTCCAAACGTGGGACATGCATGGCGGGGGCCTGGGCAGCATCTTCGGCCGCGGGGCTTTCGGCCTGGGATGGGCCTTGCCGCGCGTGGACGAAGCGGTCTCGGCCCTGCTGGAAGATCTGGAAGTGCGCGGCCTGCTCGATAGCACGCTGGTCGTGCTGGTCGGCGAGTTTGGCCGCAGCCCGCGGATTTCCGACTCCGGTCGCGATCATTGGCCGCAATGCTACTCGGCCTTGCTGGCCGGGGCGGGCCTTCGCGGCGGCATGGTATTCGGCGCTTCCGACGCCCATGGCGGCTACGTCCGCGACAATCCGGTTTCCCCCGAAGCGTTCGGGGCCACGTTGTTCCACGCCCTTGGCGTGCCGCCGGAAACCCGGCTCGGCGCCGACGGCTTCACCCACCCGGTCAGTGCCGGGCAAGCGATCGAGGCGTTGTTTTAATGTTTAGCGGGGAGCCGGAGGCGACCGGCGAATCTCGCCGTCGCCTTTGGCTCCCCGCTAAACTGAGAGAGTGTTTTTTTCAACATTCAGGAGGTATTCTCATGAAACGCCGTGGTATTTCATTGATCGAATTGTTGGTGATTCTGGCCATTATTGGGTTCCTGGCGGGATTGTTTTTTGCCCTCGCCCGGAAGCCCCGGGATGAGGCAAAACAGGCCCAACAGGCCGAACAGAAGGAACTAGAGCGCGCCCGAGAGGCGGAAGCGAAGGCGGTCGAAAACCAGCGCAAAGCGAACGAAGCCGTCCAAGCTACTCTGAAAAACCCCACCATCGGCACGCCCGCCCTCAAGTCGATCGAGGCCATCAGCTTCGGCCCGAACGGCTTGCTCCTCATCGGCGACGGCAAAGGCAAACAACTCGTCGCCATCGACACCGGCGACACCAACCCAGTGAAATGGGCCAAGATGGAAGTGGTGCCGAAAATTCAGGAAACCCTGGCCGGCCGCATCGGCACCAGCGCCGAAGGCATCAAGATTGTGAAAATGGCGGTCAATCCCAGCTCGCACACTGCCTACTTCGCGATCCGCAGCCTCGATAACAAGAAAGATTTGCTCCTGACCATGGACGGCGCCGGCAAGACGGCCGAATTCTCCTTGGACAAAGTCCGATTCGTGGCGGTGCCCTTGCCCGCCGAGCAGAAGGTGACCCTGATCACCGACGTCACCTGGGCCGGCGACCGCGTGCTCGTCTCCGCTCAGGCCAGCGACACTTTCGGCAGCAAGGTCTTTTCCGTCATGGCGCCGCTGGCCAACGACGGCGCCTGCGTGTGTTTCAGCACCGAAACCTATCACGTTGCCCACCGCCAATGGGAAACCAGGGCCCCCATCCGCACGGTCATTCCCTATGAAGAAGGCGGCAAGAAGTACCTCGTCGGCGCCTTCACCTGCACCCCCATCGTCAAGTATTCGCTGGAGGACCTGAAACCGGGGGCCAAGGTCAAGGGCGTCAGCGTGATCGAGCTCGGCTCGGGCAACACGCCGCAGGACATGTTCGTCTATGAGAAGAACGGCAAGAAGTTCATTCTCATGAACCAGATCCGCTTCCAGCACAAGCAAAACCCGGTCGGTCCCAGCCCGTATTGGACCGCCAAGGTGGATTTCAACATCTTGAAGGAGGCCAGCGACGTGAATGAAAAGGCCGTGTGGCGCATCAAGGGCAAGGCCTCGGTGGACATCATCCCCGACCGGGCCCAGATCGCGGCCGACTATCACGGCGTGGTGCACATGGACCGGTTGGATGCGAATCGGGCCCTGGTGCTGCGCACCGCGGACAAGGGACTGGACCTGCGGGTGCTGAACCTGCCGTGAGAATGAGGAAATTGCCAATTGCCAATTGCCAATTTCCTTGTAATTGGCAATTGGTAATTGGCAATTATCAATTGGCAACTGCTTTTCAACATTCCCGAGCCTTTATGACCGGTTGGATACTATTAACCGTTTTTTGTGTGCCTGGTGATCCCGGCCTGTCCATCCAGGCGTCGGGCGATGGCCGGCTGCCCCAGGTCAAAGTAGGTCTGCCGCCGGATGCCAAGCTGCCGGCGGGAAAACTCACCCAGGACCAGGGCGAAGCCTGGCTCCGCCTTTGCCTGGTTGAAGCGGGCACGGAAGGTCCGCCCATTTTCGGAACGTATGAGCGCCGGGGCCAGGACCTTATTTTCACCCCGCGGTTTCCCCTGGTCCCGGAAAAACAGTATCGCGCCGTCTTTCTTTCCCCCAAGGGCGCCAAGCAAACGCGGGAATATCGGGTACCGCCCCGTCCGCCGGCGCCGCCCGCCCGGATCGTCAAAATCTATCCCGCCGGCGACGTGCTGCCGGCCAATCACCTGCGGTTTTTCCTTTACTTTTCCCGGCCGATGCGCGGCGGATCCGACCTCTTCAAGCACATCCGCATCCTCGATGCTGACGGCAAGGAAGTGCGCGATCCCTGGCTGCTCGATGAACTCTGGGACGACGACGGCCAGATGTTGATCCTGTACATTCACCCCGGCCGGATAAAATGGGACGTGCTCTTGCGCCTCCTGCTCGGCCCGGTGCTGTTTCCCGACCGCGATTACATGTTGGTGGTTTCCGGCGCCTTGCTCGACGCCGACGGCCGGCGCCTGGGCAAGGACTATACCAAGAAGTTTCGTACCACCGCCGAAGATCGCGCGCGGATCGATTTATCCGCCTGGAAAATCAAAGCGGGAGCGGCGGGCAGCCGGGCATCCCTGGTCCTGGAATTTCCCAAGGCCCTGGATCACCTGTCGCTCGAGCGGTTTCTGACGATTCAAGACGCCAAGGGCCGGAAAGTGGCGGGAAAAATCGAGGTGGGGGCCAACGAGCGTTCCTGGAAATTCACCCCGGCCCAGGCGTGGCAGGCCGAGGAATACACCCTGACCGTGGATGGCCGGCTCGAAGACACGGCGGGCAACACGCCCCTGCGGCCCTTCGACGTGGACCGCAATGCCCCTCAACCTCCGCCCCAGGTGTTGAGCCGCCGCTTTCAACCGCGATCTCCATGACCCACGAAGAGTTGTTGCGCCGCTCTTTCGTTTCCCTCGAAGTGAACGAAGTTTTTTCCGAGGCCGTCCTGGTTCTGGACGACGGCACGCGGCTGTGTTTCCGCCATCGTGTCGGCGAACGCTGGGCCAAGGCGGTGGGACCGGAAGGGTCGGAGGAAGAAGGCGGCCGCGCCGGTGAAGTGCTGGCGGCGATCGCACAGTTCCGGCTTAACGCCAAGCACCTCGATATCCTGTTCGCCGATGGCAGCCGTTTGGAGAGGCGGTTTCCTTAGGCCCTTCGGGCCGTTTTTGTGACAAAAGTTGTCGCCGCAAACAAACATTGCCAATTACCAATTGCCAATCGCCAATTTTTAATGTTAAAGAGGATTCCAAAAGATTATCAAATTTGCTTTTTGCTTGTAATTTGCAATTGGCAAGTGGTAATTGGCAATTGGCTGCCCCGTCAGGGGCCACGTTTTCCGGGCAGGGCCCTGGAAGAGGATTAGCCGCTTGCGGCTATCTCCCCGAGGTAGATCGTTCCGCGGCGATGGCCGGCCGCTGCGCGGGCCATTCCTTCGGAATGATCTTTCGCCGCTTGGTCTTTCGCACGACCCCCCACCCGGCCAGGACCAGACCCAGGGCAGCCAATCCGACCGCGAACATGGACGCTTCACCCCACCGGTCGCGGGCCTCGCCCATGGCGGCGGCGCCGAGCTGGCTGCCCAGACATTCCATGGCCAGATACCACGCATAGGCCCGCGCCAGGGCCGCCTCCGCAACGCGTTCCCCCAGAAGAGACAAGCCCAACGGGTACATGGCGCCGGAGCATGCCCCGAACAAGAACAGAACCACCGCCAGAAAAACTCCGGGAGTGCTGAGCGGCACGATCAGCAAAGCCCCGGCCGTGACCGCGTAACAAGCCAGCAGCACCGGCACCCGGCCCAGGCGGTCCGCCAGCCACGACACCGGCACCTGGAAGGCAATCACGCCGACCAGGGTCACGCCCATCCAGGCGCCGGCTTCGTCCGCCGACATTCCCAGCGACAGCAAGTACAAGGTCAGAAAGGCGAGCATGCCGCCTTCGAGGAATCCCTGGGCCCAGGCGGTGCCGAAGCTCAGGAAATTGCCGCGAACATCCAGGGGAAACGTGGCGACAACGCCCAGGGACGGCCGTCCCTGGGCTTCGGCGGCCGGCAGCCATCGCGCCAGCGCCATCCCGCTCAGAACCGGAAAGATTCCTCCAAGCACGAACGCCAGTGTGTGGTCCAGGACATACCAGTTCAATCCCACCCAGATGCCGAGGGCGCCGCCCAGGGTCAGGGCCACACCGTAATATGCAAAATTCCGCGTGCGGTCTTGCGCATCGGAAGAACGGCTGACCAGGGTTTCCAGGGGAATCAAGGCCAGGGCGCCGGCAGCGCCGTTCAGGAAACGCAGGCAAAAATAACCGTCCTCACCATTGCCCCAGGGAAACAAGGCCAGAGTCAGACTTGAGAGAATCATGCCCGCCACGGCACACCATCTGCCGCCGCAGCGCATCAGCACCGGCACCACCAGCGACCCCAGGCCCAAACCCAGATAGTAACCGGTATGGTTGAAGCCGATGACCGAATTGCTGTAGCCGAGGGAGGCCAGCCAATGACTGACCACCTGCGAGCTCAGGCCAAAGCTGAAAGCCCAGGCCCCACACGTCAGGCACACGAGGACCAGGGGTCGGCAGGGGGAAGGGAGAACGGGCATAAGCGGCTCCCACGGACAGATTCTCCCTTTTTTCCGCGATTTCCCCAGGTCATAATCCGACAGCGCACCTTTGTAGGTCAGCCTTTCCAGGCTGAAGGTTTGCCCAAACTATGCTTAACTAGGCAAGCCCGTCCGGCTGGAAAGCCTGACCTACTTGTCGAATTAACCCGCCTCGAATCATGGGAGAATGCCGTCCGATGGGCGGTCAGTTTAGAAAGAATGGGAAAAAAATGGAACGCGACTTGGCTCAGGCGAGAATCGCCACCCCCGGTTCTCCGCTCGCGACTTCGCCGATGACAAAGGTGGGGATGCGCATCTCTTCCAGTTGCCGCTGGATGCTCTCCGCATAATACCGGCTGACGATCATGACGAAGCCGATGCCCTGGTTGAAGACGCGGTCCATCTCGGCCTGGTCGATGTCGCCGAGGCGTTTCAGCCAGGCAAAGACCGGGGGCACGGGCCAGGCGCTGCGCCGCAGGATTACGCGCCGGCCGGGGGGGAGGACGCGTGGGATGTTGCCGGGCAAGCCCGCGCCGGTGATGTGGGCCAGGCCGCGGACCACGCGCTTCTTGACCGGGTAATGGTGCAGGATGTTTTTTACCGCCCGCACGTAAATCCGCGTCGGCTCGAGCAGTTCCTCGCCGACGGTCCGGCCCAATTCGGGCACGGCATCCGTCACCTTGAGGCCGGCATGCTCGAAGACGACCTTGCGGGCCAGACTGTAGCCGTTGGAATGCAAACCGCTCGAAGCCAAACCCAGGACCAGGTCGCCGGCCTGGATGCCGCGGCCGTTGATGATGTACTCGCGCTCGACGACGCCGACACAGAAGCCGGCCATGTCGTAATCGCCGGGCTGGTAGAAATCCGGCAAGATGGCCGTCTCGCCGCCGACCAGGGCGCAGTCGGCTTCCAGGCAGCCGTCGCTGATGCCCTTGATCAACTCGCGGATCAGAGGGGGATCATCCTTCGGCAGGGCCAGGTAATCGAGAAACATTAAGGGTTCGCCGCCGGTGCACAGGCAGTCGTTGACCGACATGGCGACCAGGTCGATGCCGACGGTGTCATGCTTTTTCATGAGGCCGGCGATTTTGAGCTTGGTGCCGACGCCGTCGGTGCAGGCCACCAGCACCGGATGGCGGTAATTCTTGGCGAACAGCCGGCAGTTGTAATCGAGGCTGAACAAGCTGGCGAAGAACCCCCCTTTCTTGCCCTGGCCAAGAGGGGGACCTGGAGAGGTGAGCACGCGCGGCGAATGCGTCCGCTTCAAAAACGGCGCCATGCCGGCCAGGCTTTGCTCGTACAGGTCCAGATCAAGCCCCGCGTCGCGGTAGGTCAGTTTGCCCATGACGCTATTCTATCGGCTTATACCGGAGCCGATAACATGTACACGCCGAGTTTACACCAGCCGCAAGCGCTGGCAGGCTTCCATGTATGTGGCTTCCAGATCCATGGGCACGGTCAAATCCGCCGTCAGGCCCAGGGGCAGTACGGGAAGAGGCTGGCCGATGGCCAGGGTCTGGTGCCACACCGCGATTTCTCCCGTCGAATCCCCCGAGCGTGGGCGATAAGCCACCGCATAGAGCGATGCATCCGCGGCAAGATAAAAAGAACTCGCGGCTTGCAGAAGCTGCATCAATTCATTGTGGAGATTGGCCAGCCGGCTGGTCACCACATCCACTATGATCAGATGAATTCCCTGGCTCAGGTAACTGGCGCACGTGGCGGCAAATACCCGGCGCGTTTCCGGTCGATCTTTGTTGCCGGGGCTGACAAGCTCGACGGCGGCCACCAGGATCGGGCCCCCTTCCGACTGGAAGACCTGCACTTCGAAGGTATCGGGAAAAAAGGCGGGCATGAGCCAGGCCGGAATAGTCACCCAAGGTTTATCCTTGACCGCGGCGACATCCACCTGAATTTTCTCGCCCAGGTGGATTTGTGGTTCGGCAAAAAAGTTCTCGGGCAGCCAATGCTGGTTCAAGTCATCGGCCAGTGCGCTGGCCCAGCGGCTGTGGAAACCCTCCCAATGCCGCCGGCCGCTCAATGGCGGACGAAAATGATCGAGCAAAGGCATGGTTTCTCCGGGATTTCCTGTTTCCTTATTGTACTGGTTTGACCGGGCCACGATAGGTAAAATTGCTGGCCAGGTATGCAGAAATCACTTCCGGGATAGGCGGGAAAGATTCTGTCGATTTCATATTTCGCCGGAAAAAAACCGAAGCTTCGACGATCAGGATGTGGCAACGTGGTCGTCATGGCTGAACGCTATCTCGGCCTCAGGAGCGAACTATCATGCTTTCGAGAATTGCCGCCTGGTTTGCGAGAGTCTTCGGTCGCCCCTCCACCCCCACGGCCCCGCGCAGCAGTTATCGCTGCGAACGGTGCGGCAATCCCGCAACAGTTCATGTTGTTCTGATAAAGCAAGGGAGGACCGAAGGAGAAAACCACCTGTGCGATCAGTGCGCTCAACGCACCTTGTGGATTCCCAATCCCGCGGGCTCAATGGCCGTTAATCTCCAGGATGAACCATCCCGAGAGCATCAAGTTGAGGTGGAGAAATTGATTTTCTCCGAAAGTGCTTATCAACAAACCATCGTCCTGCGCGAAGTCGAAGGCAATCGCCGTCTCTCGATAATTACTGGGTACTTTGAGGCGACCGCGCTTTGGTGGACCTTAAAAAGGGAGCCGAGTCCTCGACCGTTGACTCATGATGCCTGGCTGAATACCGTCAAGCTATTAGGGGCCGAACTACGGACGATTTGTGTTCACGATCGCCGTGAGGATACGTACTTTGCCGAGGCACGCTTGGTCCGGTCGCATGAGCAGGTTAAAGTGGACCTGCGCCCAAGTGATGCTTTGGTGATAGCCTTAAGGGCAAGCGTTCCATTCCTATTCACCGAGCAACTCTTGGCCGTTTATGGCGTGAAAGAAAACGAGCCAGGTTCGGCGGAAGATTGACGCTTCAACGGTTCTAATTGGGGGAAAGCGGCGCACGCGCCGACAGGCGCTTCAACTGACCGCCAGGGCATGTAGCGTTTTGCAGGATCGGCCGTCGACGAACATCCCACCTTATTTACTCGCCATCGCCGGCGTGCCGCGTGCCCGTCCCGCTTCGCTCTTCTTCCCTTCGCGTCGTGCCAGGGCCGCCTGGATGAAGCCGCGGAACAAAGGATGGGCCTGCGTCGGCTTCGATTTGAATTCGGGATGGCATTGCACGGCCAGGAACCAGGGATGGTCGCGCAGCTCGATGACCTCGACCAGCTTGCCGTTGGGGCTGGCACCCGTCACGAGTAGGCCGTGGACGGCGAACTGCTGGCGGAATTGGTTGTTGAACTCGTAGCGATGGCGATGGCGCTCGTGGACCAGGAGCTGGCCGTAGGCCTGGTGGGCCTTGCTGCCCGGCGTGAGCTGCTGGGGATACAAGCCCAGCCGCATGGTGCCGCCCTTCTCGACGATCGCGTACTGGTCATCCAGCAGGCAGACGACGGGATAGCGGCAAGCGCCGTCGAATTCGGTGCTGTTGGCGTCTTCGAGGCCGGCGACGTTGCGGGCAAACTCGATGACGGCGCATTGCAGGCCCAGGCAGATGCCAAAGAAGGGAATTTTGCTTTCGCGGGCGTGGCGGATGGCCTCGATCTTGCCCTCGGAGCCGCGATAATCGAAGCCGCCGGGCACGAGGATTCCGTCCAGGCCGGTCAGGACGCTTTCGGCGCCTTTGCGTTCCACCTCCTCGGCCTCGATCTTGCGGACGACGACGCGG
>CAZFGM010000223.1:0-10175 GCA_964518515.1 uncultured Alcaligenaceae bacterium
TCGGCACCTGGTCCGCCGGCTCCTCGCTCAGCACGAACGAATCCGGGTGTTTGCTCGCGGGCCTCCGCCTGACCTGATGGATGATCCGCGCGTTGAGATCGTGATCGGCGACCTTGGCGACCCGGCGGCGGTGGACCGCGCCGTGGCCGGCACGACGCTGGTGTACCATCTCGGCGCCGCCTGCAAGGGCTCGGCCGACGAGTGCCATCGCGGCACGGTCGCCGGCACCCAGAATATCGTGGACAGCGCCTTGAAGCACGGGGCCAAGCTGGTCTACCTCAGCTCGCTTAGTGTGCTGCACGCCGCCGCCCTGAGGAAGCACCACCGGGCCAGGGAAGACTGGCCGCTCGAGCCGTACCCGGCCCAGCGCGGCCTGTACACCCAGACCAAGCTCGCAGCGGAAAAGATCGTCTGCCGGGCCGTGGCCGAGCGGCGCTTGCCCGCGGTCATTCTGCGACCGGGCCAGGTGTTCGGCCCCGGCGGCCCGCTCCTGACGCCGGCGGTGGCCCGCCGCCGCCACAATCGCCTCATCATCCTCGGCAACGGCAAGGGCGTCTTGCCCCTCGTCTACGTCGAGGACCTGGTCGATGCCATCGTCGGGGCCGCCCGGCGAAACGTCTGGGACGGGGCCATCTATCACGTGGTCGATGACACGGTGATGACCCAGAACGAGCTGGCCCAGGAATACGTCAGCGCCAGCCGGGAGCCATTGAAGATTCTGCACCTGCCGCGGCTCTTGCTATACCCGCTGGCCGTGGGAGTGCAGCTTATAGGCAAGCTGCTGCGCCGGGCGGCCCCGTTATCGATTTACCGCCTCCGCTCGGCGGTCTTTGGCGGCACCTTCGATTGCAGCGCCGCCCGCAACGACCTGGGCTGGCAGCCGCGCATCGGCGTCCGCCGCGGGTTGGAAGCGACCCTGGCGGCGCTTCAGGGTTAAGCCGGGTTAAGCCGGACCCGGAGTACCTTTTTTCTTGCCATCTTCCTTCGGAAGGGGATAATACCGGAAATCGCCCAATGTCTCCGTTCGTAAAAGGACCTTGGGTGTTGGGTTAATGTTAATCCGGAGTTTTTCTCCGGTGATATGCAGAAAAATTTCTGCTTTGGGGGACAAAGGCAGAAAGATTTTAACAGACGTACAAGTTCGACGGGAGGAATTAAAGCCATGCGTTTTCTTCTCATTGTTGGGGGGGGGCCATCGGGCTCGTGGTTGGACTCGCCTTAATGCTGCAGTGGTCCGGTCCAAGAACAGCGGGCGAAATGCATTCTGCAGGGCAGCAGAACAGGACCGGGGTGGCCATCACCGTGGCCTCCTCGGTCTTTTTTGCCTTAGGGCTGGCAACGGTGGACATCGTCCGGGCCATCCGCGAAAAACGGGGCTGAATTGCGGCGCGAACCGAATGACTGGTTCTGGGCGCTGCACGCGCTCACGGGGGCCAACCCGGTGCCGGCAGCGAGCCGCGGCAACCTCCGTGCGATGGCCGAAGCCTGGGTCCAGTGGGGTTTGGCAAACGGGTATAAGGACGCAGGCGATTCGGTTTTTTAGAGCTGAACAATCAAGGGCCGTCATGCTTGGCCTGTCAAACGCACACATTTTTTTCGGCGGGAGGTGGTCGAGGAAACATGGGCTTGTGGTAAAATAATCCTATGCCGGAACTCAGCCGCTTCTTCGGTATCATCGTTCGGATGTACATGGAAGTCGGTGGGCCACACCACTTACCTCACTTCCATGCCTATTACCAGGATGAGGTTGCCGTTTTCGGCCTCGATCCCATCGAGCTGATCGCCGGCTCACTTCCCAGGCGGCAACGGCGCTTGGTGGAAGCGTGGGCTGAGCTCCACCAAGCCGAGCTTTTGGCCGATTGGCAGCGTTTGCAAGCGGGCCAGGGGCCATTGCCCATCGAGCCGCTCGAGTAGCAGGAGGAGATGATGGTCCATCCGATCTACCGCGTCCGGTCATTTCAGATAGTGGCGCCTTACACCCTGTGCGTGCAGTTTGATGACGACACCGAGCAGGTCATTTACTTCGAGCCGATGCTCGCGGGAAAACTTTACGGGCCGCTGCGGAACTTGACGCTCTTTAATCAGGTCCAAGTCGATCCAGAGGTGCATACGCTGGTCTGGCCGAATGGCGCGGACTTCGATCCCGCGACGCTCCACGATTGGCCTGAACACGCGCAGGCGCTGACCGCGCAAGCGCGGCGGTGGGAAGTTGCTCCGGCTTGATACACTGCTTACCCATTTCCTATTCCCATAATGCAGGAACCCAATCGTCCCATCGTCATCGTGCAGCTTGCCGCGTCGCCCTTTTTCGGCGGGGCGGAACGGCAGATGCTCGGGCTGGCGCTGCATTTGCCGGAGCGTTATCGCACTGTCTTTCTCGGCTTTGCCGACAAGGGGTCCGGTCAAGCCTTGCATGAATTTCGCCGGCATGGGTTCGAGGCATTGGCCTTGAAGCACAACGCGCCGCGGTATGGGGCGGCGGTGCGGGAAGTGGCGGGCCACCTGCGCCGCTTGCGGGCGGACGTCCTGTGCTGCAACGGCTACAAGCCGGATATCCTCGGCTGGCGGGCGGCGCGGCTGGCCGGCCTGCCGGTGGTGTCGATCGCGCACGGCTGGACGGGGGCCACGATCAAGGTCCGCCTCAACGAGGTACTGGATCGCCTGGTGCTGCGCTGGATGGACCGCGTCGTTTGCGTTTCGGAAGGCCAGGCGGTCAAGGTTCGTCAGGGGGGGGTGCCGCCCGAGCGCGTGACGGTCATCCGCAACGCCATTGATCCGGCGCCGTTTTCCAATCCCGAGCCGAGTTATCGGGAAGAACTTCAGAAATTCTTTGCGGCACCGAAACGCCGGATCGTGGCCGCGGCCGGCCGGCTGAGTCCGGAGAAGGGGTTTGGCCAGCTCGTCGAGGCGGCGGCCCTGGTGCGCCAGGCCGATGCCACGGTGGGATTTATTCTTTTCGGCGATGGCCCGCTGCGCGGCGAAATTGCCGCCCGGATTAACCAGCTAGGCTTGCAAGATCATTTCGTGCTGGCCGGCTTTCGTGACGACCTGGCCAAGTTCCTTCCCCACGCAGACGTGGCGGTATTACCTTCGTTCACCGAGGGCTTGCCGGTCGTGGTTCTGGAGGCGCTGGCGGCGGGGGTGCCGGTAGTGGCCACGGCGGTGGGGGGGACACCCGAGGTAGTTGAGGATGGCGTGAATGGATACCTGGTCGCGCCGGGCAAGCCCGCCGATCTGGCCCAGCGCATTCTGGGCCTCTTGGGCGATGACGACCGCCGCCGGGCCATGGGCCAGCGCGGCCGGCAACGCGTCCTCACCGATTTCACCTTCGCGGCCCAGAGCTTACAGTATCAAAGTCTGTTCGAAGATTTGCTGCGGCATCAAAGTCCACGCGGCCAACTGGTACCCGCTGCCGGCTCCAACCCTTGCCGATTTTAACCGCGGAGGACGCAGAGAACGCAGAGGAAAATTAGGCTTTTTTGGACGAGCTTGTTTTCTCGGGTGAAACCTGTTCTTGCGGACGCGGGAAACGTATTTTCCGAGCCGGAAGCGTTAGCGAGGGCTGGGCTGCTCCCGTCGCTTACGCTTCCGGCTCGGACAGAATGCTTCCGCGCAGAAACGGGTTTGCGCCTTGTTTTCTCCGCGTTCTCCGCGTCCTCTGCGGTAAAATTGGGTTTGGCCTCTCCCCCCGGAAATCATGATCCACTACGTCAAGCGCCTGGCCATTGAAACCGAGGACTGGCTGCGCAACCACCCGCTGGTCCGGCACTGGGTGGGGCGGTGGCGGTTATGGGCCGACCATTTCGAGGCGGCGGGCAATGCCCAGGAGCTGGCCCGCTCGGTGGCCCGGCTGGCGGCGGCGGCCCGGCAAATTCAGGACCCGGCCGCGGTCCGGGCGGTGCAAGCGCGGATTCGCGCGCGCGTGCAACACCTGGACCCGGCGCAGGTAGATTGGAGCGAGTTCGTCCCGCACGCCTACCAGCCGCGCGTGCCGCGCGGCGTGATCTTGAAGCCGTGGATCGGTCCGCGCGAGAAGGGCGTCCTTTACGTCGGCTTCGAGATGGAGTGGATCAAGTTCCTCGTGCAGCACCGGCTGCGCGAGTTCGCCGAGCGCTACACCCTGATCGTCGCTCCCAGCCAAAATCCCCACAACCTGGTCAACTACGTTCTGCCGGCCTGCTTTCCGGGCCCCGTGTACACGACCATCAACCACGACGAGGATGTGGAGTTGCTCGTCGGCGTATCGGACAACTACCGGATAATTCCGCTGTACACGTCGCACTGGGTCGATGCGGGCGGTTACCGTCCGCGGCCGCGCGAGCAGCGCGACCTCGACTTGGTCATGGTGGCCGCCTGGGGCAAGGTCAAGCGGCACTATGCCCTGTTCCGGGCCTTGCAAAAAATGCCGGGGAATCTGCGCATCGTGCTCATCGGCCAGGACCAGGAAGGCCGGAACGCAGACACTATCCGCCAGGAAGCCCGCTGCTACGGCGTGGACGGGCGCTTCGAGCTGTGGAGCAATGCGGCCCATGCCCAGGTGATCGAGGCCCTGTGCCGGGCGAAAGTCAGCGTGCTCTTGTCCCGGCGCGAAGGATCGGCGGTGGTCGTGGCGGAATCCTTATTCGCGGACACGCCCATGGGGCTATTGGAAAATTGCGTCAACGGCTCGCGCGCGTTCATCAACGAACATACCGGCCGGTTCTTGCGCGACCGCGACCTGGGCGAGCAACTCGTGGATTTCATTGCCCAGTCCGATCGCTACGCGCCGCGCGAATGGGCCTTGGCTAATATCTCGTGCCATGAAAGCACGCGCCGGCTCAACGACCTCCTCAAGCGCGACATGCTGGCGGACCGCCAGGAATGGACGCGCGACCTTTTACCCATGTGTTGGCGGCCCGATCCCTGCCTGGTGCATCACGAAGACTGGCTGCGCGTTCAGCCCGAGCGCGCGGACATCAAACAGCGTTTCGGCCTCGATCTGGGGAATGCGTGAGAGAGTGAGAGAGTGAGAAAGTGGGAGAGTAGGAGAGTGAAGTGAGAGAGTGGGAAAGTGAGTGAGTGAGAGCGCTTGACGGCGTGAGAAAATGGTGTTGCTTTACGCTCACACACTCTCACACTCTCACACTCTCTCACACTTCCACACTCTCACACCTGTCTCACTGGGGCTTGAGCAATGACCATCATCGAGCTAACTTTCTGGCTATGCGCGGCGTGTGTCGTGTACACCTACGCGGGATATCCTTTGCTGGTGGCGTGCTTGGCCCGGCTGCGGCCGGCCCAGCCGCGGCGCGAACCCTTCGCCGGAGCGGTCAGCATCGTGTTGCCGGTCCACAACGAGGAGGCAAATATCGCGCGCCGTTTGCGCGAGCTGTTGGACCTGATGAAAACCAACTCTCTGGCCGGCGAAATCGTGGTTGTCTCGGACGGCTCGACGGACCAAACCGTGGCCCTAGCCCGCACCTTTGCGGCACACGGAGTGCGCGTGCTGGATTTGGCGGAAAACCAGGGCAAGGCCTCGGCCCTGAACGCAGGTTGCGCGGCGGCCCGCCATGACATTCTGGTGTTCGCCGACGCCCGGCAGCGCTGGGACGGCCAAGCCCTGGCCCACTTGCTGGAGAATTTTGCCGATCGGCGCGTGGGGGCGGTCAGCGGGGACTTGATGCTGGAAACCAGCCCCGGCGTTCTGGCCTGGGTCGGCCTGTACTGGTGCTTCGAAAAGTGGCTCAGGAAACAGGAAAGCCGGCTGCACTCGGTGGTGGGCGTCACCGGGGCGATCTGCGCGGTGCGCCGCGGCCTGTTTCGCCCGGTGCCGCCCGGAACCCTCCTGGACGACGTTTACTGGCCGTTGCAAGTCGTCCTGCAAGGTGGCCGCGTCGTTCATGACGATCGTGCGCGGTGCTACGACCGACTGCCGGACCGCGCTCAGGATGAATTTCGCCGCAAGGTCCGCACATTGAGCGGAAACTTCCAGCTGGCCGCGCGCTTGCCCGCCGCCCTGGTGCCGCTGCGCAATCCCGGCTGGTGGCAATACGTCTCGCACAAGCTGCTGCGGTTGGTGGTCCCGTGGGCGCTGTTAGGCATGTTGGCGGCCAGTGCGCTGTTGCCGGGGACAATTTATGCTCTGGCCTTCTGGGTGCAAATCGCCGGTTACGGCCTGGGTCTGGCGGGCATGCGGCGGCAGGTGAGCCGGCATTTTCGCCCGGCCGGTGCGCTGGGGTCTTTCCTGGTCCTCAACGCCGCCGCCTGGCTGGCCTTCTGGGTGTGGATCACCGGCCGCGCCGGCCGTTCCTGGCACAAGGCCACGTATCGCACAAGGGACGAGCGGATTCTGCTGCCGGCGGTCAAAGCCGGCGAGCAAGGGGCCTGAAGAAGAAATTCGAAATCCGAAATCCGAAACAAATTCCAAATCCGAAATTCAGAAAACCTGAAACCATGAGTCCTCGGTTTTCGAATTTTGGATTTTGAATGTCGGATTTGCTTTGAATTTCGCATTTCGCAGTTCGTATTTTGGGTGAAACCCGATGCTCCATTTCTGGCTAGCATTGCTGTTGCTCTTCTTCCTGGGCGTGGTCCTGGTAATCCGGGAGCTGCGGCGGCGGGGTTACCATCGCTGGCTGGGAAGGTATTTGCGGGAGTCGGGCCGAAGACGCGATCCCCGGCCGGACGAAGCTGTGCACGTGCTGTTGTGCCTGGCCGACCACTGGGAACCCAAGGCCGACGGTGCTTCCCCCGAGCGGGCCTGGGCGCGTGTACGGCACTGGGTCGCTGAATATCCGCGGCAATTCGCCGGCTTTCGCGACAGCGACGGCCGGCCGCCGCGCCACACCTTCTTCTTTCCCATCGAGGAATATGAGCCGGAATTCCTCGATGCCCTGGCGGAGTTGTGCCGGGCCGGGTTCGGCGAGGTGGAAGTTCACTTGCATCATCAGAAGGACACGGCGAAAAGTTTGCAAACCCGCCTGGAAAGTTTCAAAGAGCTGCTGGCCCGGAGGCACGGCCTGTTGTCGCGCCGCCGCGACACCGGCGAATTGGCCTACGGCTTCATCCACGGCAACTGGGCCCTGTGCAATGCCGATCCCGATTGGTGCGGCGTCGATAGCGAAATCTCCGTCTTGCTCGAGAGCGGCTGTTATGCCGATTTCACCTTCCCGTCGGCGCCCGATCCGACGCAGCCGGCGATCGTCAACCGGATTTACTACGCGCGCGATCTGGCGGGCCGGCCGCGCTCCTACGATTACGGAGTGGAGGTCGCCAAGGGTCCGCCGCCGCCCGGCAGCCTGATGCTTTTCCAAGGCCCGTTGCTTTTGGATTGGAGCAAGCGAAAAGGGGGCCTGGTGCCGCGCCTGGAAAACGGCTGTGTGCAAGCCAGCCAGCCGCCGTCGCTGGAGCGGCTGGACAAGTGGCTGCGGGCGCGCATTCAGGTGCCGGGCCGGCCGGACTGGTTTTTCGTCAAGCTCTATGCCCACGGCGCCGAAGAGATCAGTCATGAGGCCCTCCTGGGCGAGCCGATGCGGCGCTTTCACGAAGGCCTGGCCCGCCGCGCTCTCGGCAATCCGCGTTTCCACTATCATTACGTGACGGCACGGGAGATGTACAACCTGGCCAAGGCCGCCGAGGCCGGCTGGAAGGGCACGGTGGCCGACGCCCGCGATTATCTCCTGGTGGCTAACCACGCGCCGGCTGAGAAAAAAATTGAAGAACCACAGTCAATCCAGGCGAGCGTCGAGGCGTAAGCGGCGTAAGCCCGACGTGTTTGTCGCCGTCACGTCGGGCGGACGCCTCGACGCTCGCCGTGGTAAGAATTTTGTAGTTCGCGTGAGGAGAAGATGCTCGACCAACTTGAACCGGTTACAGTAAACGGCCAAAGCAAAGCTTGTCCTCTGTGCGGCCGGGCCGATTCGCCCACCGGCGAACTGACGCGCGAGCACCTCTTTCACTTGCTCGGCGAAGGTGCCTGCCGGCAACTGGGCCTTTATGCCGTGCCGGCGAACTTGCGGCTGTCGGTGGTCATTCCCGTCTACAACGAACGCCAGACCTTGGAGGAAATCATTCGCCGCGTGCGGGCCGTGCCGATTGCCAAGGAAATCATCCTGGTCGATGACGGCAGCCGCGACGGCACGCGCGACCTGCTGCGAACCCTGGAACCAGAGCCGGACCTGAAGATCCTATTTCACGAGAAAAACCGGGGCAAAGGCGCCGCCCTCAAGACCGGCTTCGCTCAGGCCACGGGCGACATCGTCCTCGTCCAGGACGCCGACCTGGAATATGATCCGGCCGAATATCCCCGCCTGATCCAGCCGATCCTCGAAGGCAAGGCCGACGTGGTTTATGGCTCGCGCTTCCTGGGCGACGGCGCCCATCGCGTCTTGTATTTCTGGCATTATCTCGGCAACCGGGTGTTAACTTGTTTGTCCAATATGTTCACCAACCTTAATCTCACGGACATGGAAACCTGTTACAAGGTGTTCCGCCGCGCGGTGATCCGGGAAATCACGCCGACATTGAAGCAGGCCCGCTTCGGCATCGAGCCGGAGCTGACCGCCAAGGTGGCGCGGCGCGGCTGGCGCATTTTCGAAGTGCCCATTTCCTATGCCGGCCGCACCTACCAGGAAGGCAAGAAAATCGGCTGGCGCGATGGGCTGAAAGCGCTGTGGTGCATTATTCGGTATTCGAAGTGGGATTAAGTTGAGAATAAAGAAATTGCCAATTGCCAATTGCCAATTACCAATTGCCAATTTGCAAAAGATGAATTATTCGGACTTCAAAGTGATTGTAGAACGGTTCTTCAATTGGCAATTGGCAATTGGTAATTGGTAATTGGTCATTCTGCCTTTGTAGTCAAGACAATTCAATGAACTTGATCTTTCGTCTAAAACCCGGGCAATTCGCGGGCCTCCTCTTCGCCCTGGCCTTGGGGATTCGCCTGGCCGCGGTAGTGGCAATGCGCGACATCCACACTGGTCCGGCCGGCTCGACCAGCGCGGACGACGTGCAATTTCACAACCTGGCGCTGAGCCTGGCCGACGGCGAGGGTTTTGTCAATGACCAGGGCAAGCCGACGTCGTTTCGAGCGCCGGGTTTTCCGTTCTTTCTGGCCGGTCTTTACGCGATCGCCGGCGAACAACCGGTCGTGGTTTACGTGGTCCTGGGCGTGCTTGGCGCCCTGAGTTGCGTTTTGACTTATGGCCTGGCGCGCGCGCTGGTTTCGGAAATCACGGCTCGCATTGCCGGACTTTTGGCGAGCCTTTACATCGGCCACATTTATTTTGCCACCACCTACATTTCGGAAAATCTGTTCGTGCCCTGCCTGGCCCTGGGGGTGTGGTTTTTCATCCGCCATCTGAAGGAGGGTACTCTAGGAACTTTGCTCGGGGCCGGCTTGATTCTGGGCTGGGCGACTTTGACGCGGCCATTTGGCTTGTTGTTGTTGCCGCTGTTGCTTTTTGTGCTGGCGGCGCGGGAAGGGCGTTCCGGCCGGCCGGGACTGCTTCCGGGCGCTGTCTTTGGCGTGTCGTTTTTGGCGGTCATTATGCCATGGACGTATCGCAATTACCAGGTGCACGGGCAGGTGGTGCTGATCGCCAGCAACGGCGGCTCAACGTTCTACGGGGGAAACAATCACCGCGTGGTCAGCGAATGGCGCCAATTCGGCCACTGGATTTCCACGACGGAATTGCCGCAGCGCGATCTGATCGACGCGGCCCCCGACGAGGTTTCCCACGACCGGATGGAGTGGAAGCTGGGGCTGGATTGGCTCCAGGAGAATCCCGGCTCGATTCCGCTGCTTTTGCTGTTCAAGGCGGCCCGCATGTGGTGGTTGCCGGAGTTCGATCCGGGCCAGCTGTATTACGTGCTCCGCATCGCCGGCTACGCCCCCTTTTTCCTGCTGTTCGTTCTGGGCATGGTGCGCTGCGTGCGGGGCGGTTACTGGAGCGCTCCCTGGTGGGCGGTGCACGCCACCATGCTGGCGACGGTAATCACGGTCCTGATCTTCTGGGGTTGTCCGCGTTTCCGCGACGCCAACCATCCGTTCCTGATGCTTTATGCGGCATTGGGGGTGGAAATGTTAGCGGCGCGTTGGGCGATGGGAAAACATCGGAGGAGGTTTCAGGAAATGGATTGCAAACAATACCATTGCGCTTTTTCCAATGTTTGAGGGTCAGCCCCGTTCACGG
>CAZFGM010000224.1:0-10150 GCA_964518515.1 uncultured Alcaligenaceae bacterium
GATATTCACCGTACTCGCGGGCGTGGTGCGCTCGTTTGACAGCGCGATCGGCCTCAAACCCGAGCTTCACCGGATCGAATTTGCGCGGACGTTCTGGCGGAACGGCCGGTGCCTCTTTGTCGGCGGCCGGTGGCGGCGGCTCGGCCAGCGAGTCGAGTTGGTCCTCATCGGGCAGCACCTGCCCAGGCGCGGGGATTTCGATGCCCCGGCGGCACATCTCGCTGTAAACCGCGGCCATGTCGCTCAGCGCCTGTTTGCCGACGAAGCTATGTGTGCCGTTGTGTTCCGCCTTCTTGCGGGCATCGCGTAGCCGGCACCGGAGCTGCCGGCGATTAAGCTTGCTGAGGCTCGGGTCTAAGGCCCTGCACGGCTCCGTCTCCTGGGGTGGCGATGGCGGAGTTGCGGGTGCATCTTCGATCATCGTGCCGGATGTTACGACCCGCGTCACTTCGCGGCGAATGGGTCTTCGGGGGAGGGCTTCTTGCACTTGCTCGCAGATGGCGACGCGGTGACCGACTTGCAGGAGCTTTCGCAGATAGGTCTCAAGGCAGTGAGGCGGGAAGCCGGAACTCGGCAATCGGGCCCGCGTGCGGCCTTGCAGCCCCGAATGCGGAAATATTTCATGGCAGAAAAGGGCAAAATTGCCCGCTGGCTGGCATTTCTGAAGCAAGAAAAACCTGGTCCCGAAACCAAGGACCATTGATTCGCTTGCAGTTAACGATGGCGGCGCAAGGCGCCAAAAACATTGGAGAAATCGTCCGTCCAGGGTCGGCCGGGGTTTTCCTGAAGAACTTCCTTGTCGGCGATTAATTGCCCGGACTCGTCAAATGTTAAATCCCGCCAATAAGGTTCAAAGGCTCCCCGTTCCACAGCATTGTCCACGGCTTTATCAATGGCGGTGGGGTCGGCATCGGGGTGTTGGCGCCGCAACTGGTTGCGAAACCCGGCCTTCTGGGCTTCGATGTATCCATCCGGTGCTTGCAGGCCCTTCCATCCTTTCGGGTCCCCCTTGCCCTTCAAATCCTCCCAAGTGCGGGCCACCATCACCCATTCGGAAGTGTAATGACCGCCATTGGGCCCCTCCCGTCCATGCCTATACCCGGGTAAATTGTGCTTATGGACGGTATACCAAAAAGGGGAATTGTCATGGCCCACCCGGCACGCCAGGCCCTTTTTCTTCTCCCGTTTGCCGGTGGCCGGAGCAACCTCATCGAATTCGGCATGGCGCGCGGCATTGGCCACCACCGGAACCAGGTCCACGAATTTGTTGGAGGTGTGCACACACAGGATGCCGTGCGGCGCCAGCTTGGTGAAATACATTTCCAGGGCTTGCTTGGTGATCAAGTGGCGGGGAATGGCATCGGAGCTGAAAGCATCGACCACCATCATGTGATAGAAGTTGTCGGGCCCGCCGCCGACTCCTTGCCCGCGTTCTTCGGCTTTTTCATCGTGTTGCTGATACTTCTGCTGCATGCGTAAGCGGGCGTCGCCCATGAGAACCTGGACCAAACTGCCGCGTTTTTGCGCCTGGCGCAGGTAGGAAAAATGCGGCTTATCTTGCAGGCTAAAGCGGCGAATGTGATTATCAATTTCGTAAAAATGCACGTGTTGATAGGGCCGGCCATACGAGGCCATGGTGCCGGTCCCCAGGCCGATCGTGGCGTAGGGTGGTTCGGACCACAGTCCCGCCAGCTGCGCCACCGGCAAGGGGCCCGCCAGGCCAAAACTGTTGGGCCCCGCCCCCACAGCGGCCAGGTAGGCCGGCATGCGCGTGTCGGAAAAGCGGAAATCCGTATTGTAAGTGTGCACCGGCAGTGCCCGGTTCATCATTTCCACCACGCCCACCCCGCCCGGTTTACCCTGAAGCTGATTCAGGTCTTTGAGCTCCTTGTTTAGCCAATGCATAAAAAAGCGGCCCTGGTCATCGATAAGTCCAGGGTAGCCATATTTGGGAAAGTCCTTGAACCAGTTAAATTTCTCCATCACAATGCCGGCAGGGCCCAGCTGGTGGTAATAAGTGGTAGCCACCCGGTTCATTTTCTCCGGGTAACGGAAGTTAAGTCCGTGATGCGTGGTCCCGTGCAACAAATAGGTGTGAACCGTATTAATAATCGTTCCTTCCTCGTCTAAATATTCGGTGTTTTCATAAACCCGTAACGAGCCGAAATAGCTGCGAACGGCCTCCAAAACTTTGTCATCGCGCGTGGAAATAAATCCGGTGACCAAGAGCACCGCGCCAAAAGCCAAACCGAAACGCAGCGGGCGGGCCGCGAAAAAGAAACAAAAAATCATGGGAATTCCATAGGTGATGGCAGTACCTATTATTCCCCGTCGTTCTTGATCGACCGTCAAGCCGATTAATTCAAGCAATTGACCCGTACCCTTTATCAAGAAACCTCTAATGGTCAGGTTGGTGACCAACACCAAAACTAATAAGGCAATAAACAAACCCAGGAGAACGTCCAGGCCCAAACTTAATACATAAACGCTGCCGCCCTTGACGGTTCGGCCAAACGACTTGGCCAAATCTTGCCCTGTTTGCCGCGCCCATTCCGCCAGGCCGGGAAAGGTCTTGGCGATAAAATCATCCGTCCAGGAATTTTCCTGGCTCGAAGGTTGGTAAAAGAAACCAATCAAGGCGCCGGCACCGCCACCCGCCAGGAAAAACAGAAACCCCCAGGAGAAAACAGAGGCAATGGACCAGGATAACAACGACAGGACCAGCAGGGCGCCAAAAACCGCTCCCAGCCCGGATGCCATGGGTTTGGAAATGGGGGCCAGGTGCCGATTGAGCGGACGCAACAGACAGCCCAGGACCAGCGCCAGTGGATATTCGACAATGCCGACAAACAACAGGGGCGCGAACAGGCTATTAAACATGCCGCCGACCATGCCGCCCACCGCCAGCCACAGGTAAAATTCGGTGAGACGGGCCGTCCCCGGCCGGTCGCGGGCCAGCTCGCCGTGGCACACCAGGGCCGTCAGGAAAAATCCTAGTAAGCTCAAGCTGATGGATCGTTCAATCGGACTGACTTGCCGGGTCATCAGTATCCAAGCTAGGACAAGGACGAATATGGGGTGAATCAAAACCATGAAAGAATGGGGACCGTGGGTCCAGGGGACCGGCCAGCGGAGAAAGACCAGGATGAAGGACAACAGGTATAAGGCCAGCGGCAGAATCCAGAACAAGGGCATCGCCGAAATGTCTGTGGAAATGTAGCTGGAGACGCCCAGCATCAGGCTCGACGGAACGGCGGCCAACAGCACCCAGCGCAAGCGCCGCCAGTTGCTGAGGTCATCCGAGGGAGGCGGTTCCACCCATTTGCCGGAGGGCAGTTCCGCGGCCGCGGGCACCGCTTTGGCCCCGCCTTTGGGCCGCTTGCCCGGCTTGGCGGTAATGGGCGAGACAGGCTTGAGAGTTCCCGCCGGCGCGGTCGGCGAGCCGGTAATTGCTTCACTGCTCTGGGCGGCGGTTTGGGGCGGGGGCAGCGCACCGGCCGGCACCTGGGCCAACTCCAAACTGGCCGGAGACTTCCACACCATTACCGCACACACGAAATACAAAAAAATCAAAGCAAAATATCCGTACAGCCAAACCTCCGCCTGCGCGCGCAACCCGATCCAGGGCTCCACAAGGACCGGATAGGCCAACAGCGCCAGCATACTGCCCAGATTGCTGGCCCCGTACAGGAAATACGGATCCTTGGCGGCCGGATGGCCGGTGGCGCCGAACCACTTTTGCAAGAGCGGCGCGCTGGTGGCCACCACAAAGAAAGGAAGTCCCACGATAACGGCCAAGTACAGCAACGTCTTCCCGATCGGATTGGCTCCCGGGGTCGGTTCCAGTTCCATCAAATGAAACGGCCCCTGGGGAAGCAAAATCGCCAGCGGCAAGAAAAGCAACAGGCCGTGAATGAGGATTTGCCGCCGCACAGAGACGGTGGTGCTCAACGAGTGGGTGTAGGCGTACCCGGCCAGCAGGGCGGATTGAAAAAACACCATGCAGGTGTTCCACACCTGCGGGGTGCCGCCCAATTTGGGCAGAATCATCTGGCCAATCATGGGCTGCACCAGAAATAGCTGGAAGGCACTGACAAACAGCGTGACGGCAAATAGCGGCAAGGCCAAGGGACATACCTCCACCAGGGAAGCCGATACCACGTGTTCAGTGGATTTTTTACCAAGCCCACACAAAAAGTCGAGCAAGGGATTGTGTTTAAAGGTGGTGTGGAACCGGCAGGGAATCTTTTGAACCCCGCCCCGCTATGTTTTTGCCATCGCTTTGCCGATCCATAGGAGGGCCGCCACCAAAACCCCGATTCCCCCCAGCAGGACAAGGAGCCAGGTAAAGGCAAACCGTTCCCGGAGAATGCCGACCAGGTTGGAATAGTCGTTGGTCCAGATGGGGTTTCCGGGGGCCGGCGGAGTGTACCACTCCATGTAGGTCTTATCGGTCAGCGGGGATTTTACCTGGCCTTCCGCCGGCAGATACTTTTCCTGGCGGGCCAGCATGACGTACTCCGAGCTGAAGTGGCCGCGATAGCCGCTGCCGCCGCCGTCTTTTCCCACGCGGTACTTGATTCCCAGCTTCGTGGCGATGTCCGTGACGGGTTGGACCAGGTCCACATGCCGGTTGGAGGTGTGGACACAGACCACTCCCTCCTCATGCAATTTGTCGAAATACAGCTTGATGGCTTCTTCGGTGATCAAGTGCACCGGAATGGCGTCGGAGCTGAAGGCATCGACCTCGATGACGCGGTAATAGTTGTCGCGGCGGGGATTCATGCCGCCCGGGCTCTGGTCTTCTTTTTCCATGGACCGGCGGGCGTCGCCCATGATGACTTCGACATTGCAACCGCGCTCGATGGCATTGTGCAGGAAATTGTAATAAGGTTTGAACTCACGGAATTTGGGTAGGTCGAGATAAGTATAGTAGGGCTGGTCCGGGGGCAAGTGGAAATTGCGAATCTTGGCGTCGATTTCATAAAAGACCACGTGCTGGAAAGGCCGGCCATACGAGGCCATGGTGCCCGTCCCCAGACCGATGGTGGCGTAGGGCGGTTCCGACCAGGCGGCGACGAGCTGGGCGGTGGGCAGGGGCGTCACCCCCATCGGAGAAGCTCCCAGGCCGACCAGGGAAGCGGGCATACGGTTATCCGCCCAGAAGGTGTTTTGCGGGCCCGGGAACCAGTTCAGGCGTTCCATGATAATGCCGGTCGGGCCTTTGCGATGGTAGTAAGTGGTGGCCAGGCGGGCCAGGCCTTTGGGTTCCTGGTAATTCAGGCCATGATGCGTGGTGCCGTGCATCAAGTAGGTGTAGCGGGTTTTGAAAAAGATGTTGCCTTCATCATCCTTGACTCTTGGCAATTTCATGATTTCTTCCGATTTGCTGATATCTTTCACCTGCAATAACTCTATCATTTGCCGGACGCTGATATATTCGAATTCCTGATTTACCCGGAGGACCCCGAAGTAGCTGCGATCGGCTTTGAGGAGGTCCGGATTGCGTCCGGACCAGTACAGGTTGGCGAGGAGCATTCCCCCCACGGCCAGGCCAAAACGCCAGGGCCGGTGCAGAAAGCATAAGGCGAAAATCAAAGGAATCCCAAAAACCAGAAAGACATATCCGATGCCGGGATGGGGTTGACTTGTCTCAATATTCATGGCCCAGCTTTTTGGAAAGCCCAGAGAATCGAAAAAACGAGCCAGGGGGTTGACATCGAGATCTGTTTTCCGCCACCCCCAATTGGAAACGGCGTTGTGAGACAAGAAATAGGCCAGGCACAGGACGAACAGGCCTAGAACCAGGTCGGTGATCAGGTTGAAAGCCTGCCCGGACCGAAACCGCAGCCACACCAGGGCCAGGGCCGCGAGGATGCCAAGGAAATACAACACCTGGACCAGAAAGGGGGGAAAGTCGGCGGACTGGTCCAGGCCAAAGACGAGCAGACTCCAGCCTCCGCCCACCCCGACGACCAGGATGGCGAAAGCCGGCCAGCCCATGCTCGCCAGGTCTTTTCCCCTCTCGCCAAGCCAGGGTACCAGGCCGGGAAAACTGTCCGACAGAGTGCCATCCACCCAGCCTTCTTTTTGCTCCTGGGGCCGCAGCAAGCAGACCGCCACGATGGCCAGGGGATATTCGGCCACGCCGCCCAGAAAGATGAGCGGCGCCACCAGGCCGTTGAATACGCCGCCCAGCATACCGCCCACCGACATCCACAAAAAAAACTCGGTCAAGTGGCGGGTCGAGGGCCGGTCACGGGCCAATTCGCCGTGGCAGACCATGGCGGCAAAGAAAAAGGATACCAGCGTAATGGACGTGGCCCACGTTGGGCTCCTGGAACCCAGGACTATGAATAAGCACAAGACACAAATAACAAACGCCTGGATCGGCTTCATGACGTTGTGCGGCATTGTGGTCCAGGGAATCGGATAGCGCAAAAAAACCAGGATAAAGGACAACAGGTACAAAGCCAGCGGCAACACCCAGAAGAGCGGGATGGGGGAAAGATCGGTGGACATGTAGGTGGTAACGCCCAGCATCATGCTGGAAGGGGCGGCCGCCCACAACACCCAGCGCAGCCGCCGGCCGGCCGTCAGGTCATCGATTCCAGGCGGAGCCGCTGTCGGGGTCAGGGAGGGAAAGTCCTTGGTGATCTCTGCTGGCCCCTTTTTCCGCCTTGTCTTGTGCGCGGGCTGGATGGCGGTGCTGGTTTGGCCCGGTTTTGCCGCGGGAATTTCCGCAAGCGGTGTTTCTCCGGAGGGGGTGCCCGCCAGCGGAACTGCCGGCGGGGCTTTCCAGACCATGGCGGCACAACCCAGGATGAAACCCACCAGCACGACATAGCCGATCGCCCAGGTCCAGGTCTGGACTTCCAGGGTAAAGATCGGCTCCACCAGGAGGGGATAAGCCAACAAAGCCAGCATGCTTCCCAGGTTGCTGGCCCCATAAAGAAAATACGGGTCCTTGGACGCCGGATGGCCGGTGCCGGAAAACCACTTCTGCAAAAGGGGCGCACTGGTGGACACCACAAAAAACGGCAGGCCCACGATCAGCGTCAAGAAGAGCAGTGTATAGGAGATCGGGTTGGCCCCGCGCGGCGGCTCAAATGACGAAATGTCGAACGGCCCGTTCGGAAACAGCACGATGAACGGCGCCAGCAAAAGAACCCCATGGATCAGCAATTGCCGCCGCAGCGTTAATCGGGTGCTGACGGTGTGGGTATAGGCATAGCCTGCCAGCAAGGCGGACTGGAAAAAAACCATGCACGTGTTCCACACTTGCGGGGCCCCGCCCAAACGCGGCAAAACCAACTTGCCGATCATGGGCTGAACCAAAAAAAGCAGAAACGCGCTGACGAACAGGGTGATGGCGAAAAACGGCAGGGCCAAGGGACTTCCTCCACCACATCCGAAACGTGGGCCGGAAAGAAAACTTCATTGTAGGAAATCTCGGCATAGCTTAAAGACTGGCCTGGAGAACCAAAACCGGGCACAGGCGAGCCGGACTTGTCGGCTACGCGGTAACTTACCGCGGCGGGGAAAATTTTACCGGCGGGCTTGTCCGCCCCCTCACCCAACCCTTTCCCCCGGGGGAGAGGGCAGGGCGAGGGGGACCCCGAGACAAAACCCCTTGCTGGGATTCAAGCCCTCCGCGAGCAATCGCGCCGGCAAAGAAAAAGTTCGGCATCTCCACTACCGCGGCTGCGGTTGGCGGGCCATGATGGCCTGTACCGTCCTTTGGTCCAACGATAGCCGCAGCTGGATCAAGGGGCCGTTTTCACCCGGCTTGAGGTTGCCGAGCTTGGTCTCGCTGCCGTCCAGCGCGATGCGGGCGTCCTTGGCCACCGCCAGGGTCTTCTCCTCGGCGTCATCGCGACCCTTCGGGATGGATATGGTGATGGTTAGCTTGTCCGGGTTCACGGCCTTGAGCAGTCCGGTCAGAGTTGGTCCCTCAGCCCGGATAAACATGACGAAGGCCTGGTCGGCGGACAGCTTGAGGTTGACCGTTGCTCCGGCCGGCAGGTCGGCCAACCTGGCCTCCTTGAGCGACAAACGCCGGCCTTTGCCGTCGTCGATCAATATCACGGCGTCGCTTGACACGGTCAGCTTTTGCTCCTCTTGGGCCTCCTCGCCGCGGGTCGGCCGGCCGGCCAGGGTCAGGGATTTCTTGGCGGCGTCAATCGCTTTGATGGTTCCAGACAGGGTGGGGCCTGCGGCCAGCAAGGCGTGCACTTCCTTCTTGTCGAGAGACAGTTGGGCGCTAACCAGCGCACCCTGGCCCAGGTCGGCCAGCTTGGCCTCCTGGATGGAGAAGCGCCGGCCGCGGCCGTCGTCCACGGCGATTTCCGCGCCGGCGGCCACGGCATAAGTTTTCTCTTCCCCCGCTGCGGGCTGCTCGCCCCGCTCGCGGGCGGGTTGTGCCGCCTGACTGATGGTGACGGTATTCTTTTTCGCATCCACCGCCTTGAGGATGCCGCGCACGGTCGGCCCCTCGGCCAGGATGCTTTCCACCTTCTTCTGGTCGGCGGTCAGCGTGAGGGTAACACTGATGCCGGCGGCCAAATCGGCCAGCTTGCCCTCCTTGAAGAGGCCGCCGACTCCCCCCCGTCCGCCGCTGCCGATGGCGACCTCCACATTCTTCGCCAGGGAATAGGTCTTGTCCGGAGCGGGTTCTCGGTCCCGGCCTGGACCGAATGAAAGCGTGATGGCGCCGGCAGCCACCGACTTGACCACGCCGCGGATTTCCTGGCGGGCTTCCCGGCCTGGGACTTCCCGCCCTTGGCCGTGCCCCTGTTGGGTCATGCCGATAAGGGCGGCGGCCACGAGCAGCCCGCCCGCGATCTGGTGCTTTCTGGCGAACATCGTTTTTCTCCTGTGCTTGGAATACGATCTTTTCCCGCAAAGATTCGGTCATTCTTTTAATGGTGGGATTGGCTGCACAAGGCACGATTTTTTTATTTCAGGCCGGCGAAGGGCCATTTACTCACTTGGTGAGCTTGAATGAATTGAGGAACTTTTGCACATCGGCATTTGACAACCGGGCGTTGGTCCCCAAAGCCAGGATCTGGTAAAGGCGGTTGTTGATGACGATAACGCGGCCGGAAACAAAACCTTTGGGTGTAGTGGTTTCGATTTCGAACTCCCTACCGGTCTTGCCTTCCAAGGTGTAATCCTTTTCGCTCAGCACTTTTCCTCCGTGAGATCCCGCGATTCCCTGAACGGCCCCGGGAAGACTAAAGGGGGTCCCAGGCGGAATGTCCGCATATCCCGCGGCATAGGCCCCATTTTTCACATTCATGCCATACATGACAAGCATCATATTATGTATCGTTTGCGTCTTCTTTTCGGGAGTTCCAGGCATCAGGATAGTGAACTTGCCCTCGGGCGAGGTGAAATCCTTGAATTCGATTTTGCCGCAACCAGCAGGTAGAACCAGGAGGGAAACCATTGCCAGCGGGAGAAGCCTTCTCATCTTTTCACTTCCTTTCTACAACCCTTTTCGCGTGGGCATTTTTTTTAGTCTGTATTGCCAGGTTAGGATTCTCCCAAATCCTTACTTCACGTCAAGTTCCTAACTCAATTATTCCCGAGTTTACGACTATACCCAATCCTGGCTATATAACACAATCGGGAGAGGCCAAGGATGGCGGGGTTGCGCTTTCTTAGAGCATTTCACGTTTGCGTGTTCCGGGTCTAGTTCTAGTGTACACTGGCCTCCGCATGGCGGCCAAGCATGGTCAATTTTCCGCGTGAGGGGGCCGCGCCGAGTCACGGCAAAGACTCCATCAGCCACCCATCCTTTCGGACAACCCGTCGATTTCCCGCCAAATCCACTGGACCAGCACAGGGGGTTCGCTGGCCGAGCGGATTGACGCTGGTTGGTCCCGATGCCAAACAAGCAGGGCAATTAATGCAGCGGATTGTTCAAACCGGGAAAGAAGTTGGTTTGCGGGCCGGCGCCATTCGGGCGCTTGTTGCGATTACTCCCAAAGACAAGGCCTTGGTGCCGATTTTTAACGAAGTCTTGATCTTGAAAGAGCCTACGCTTTTTCCGGGACGTGGCCCGGAAGAAGTGGCCCCTTTCGGGGCAGCTGAAAAATTGCCAATTGCCAATTACCAATTGCCAATTGCCAATTTTGGAAGTGAT
>CAZFGM010000225.1:0-10136 GCA_964518515.1 uncultured Alcaligenaceae bacterium
TCATCGCAAAAGGGCCAAAGCTGCGTAAACTCCATGCGTTGGTGCTAAAGACTCATTTTGGAAGAGGATTCAACCAGGTTTTTTCAAATTGGCAATTGGTAATGGCAATTGGTAATTGGCAATTTTGATTATCGGTTTGCGACAACTTTTTGTCGCAAAAACGGCCCAAAGGGCCTACGCTTCTTCCGCGACCCTGCCCGGGAGAAGTGGCCCTGCCGCACTCCAAATGGCACCTCACCCCATGGCGCCACAATGGTGACAACCAATTGTCACAAGGCATTAATAAAAAAAACCTTGTTTTTTTCGTGCCTCCTGGGGTAGCCACGGATAAAATCCACAAACGATACCGGGCCATTCCACCGGTTCGCGTTCATCCGGTCCGGCGAACCACGGCGCTAACAAGACTTTGGGGAGATATGCCATGAAACGACTGCTCATCGGCGTCCTGGCGGGGTGCGTGCTGCTGGCGGCCGTGGCCCTGTCCGGCAATCACAAGCCCGCCGGCAACGGCGACTTCGTTGTCCAGATCGAGGACCGCAATCCCTGGACGCACTTGCGCCTGGTCAATACGCCGGAGGTCTTTCATTTCGCCGTCGTCAGCGACCGCACCGGCGGCCATCGCGCCCGCATCTTTTCCCAGGCAGTCGAACAGCTCAACCTCCTGCAGCCGGCGTTCGTCATTTCCGTCGGCGATCTCATTGAAGGGTACACCAAGGACGAAAAGAAGCTGGCCCAGGAGTGGAAGGAATTCCAGGGCTACGCGTGCAAGCTGCAGATGCCGTTCTTCTACGTGGCCGGCAATCACGACGTCGCCAATCCCTTGCAAGAAAAACATTGGCGGGAACGCTTCGGCCGCCGCTATTACCACTTCGTCCACCGCGACGTGTTGTTCCTGATGCTGTGCGCGGACGATCCGCACACCTCCGACGGCAGCGGCATCGGCAAGGACCAGATCGCCTACGTCCAGCAGGTCCTCAAGGAGAACGACAGCGCGCGCTGGACGATCGTGGCCCTGCACCGGCCGCTATGGGACCAGCAGAACCTGGCCAAGAACGGCTGGCTGGAGGTGGAGAAAGCCCTGGCCAACCGGCCGTACACCGTGTTCGCCGGCCACGTGCACCGCTACCAGAAGTTCGTCCGCCAGGGCATGAATTACTACCAGCTCGCCACCACCGGCGGCGGCAGCCGCATGCGCGGCCTCAAGTACGGCGAGTTCGATCACGTCGTCTGGGTCACCATGAAAAAAGACGGACCCGTGCTGGCCAACCTCCTGCTCGACGGCATCTATCCGGAAAACCTCAAGCAAGTCATCACCGACGAGGAAGGCCGCCTCTGGACCGACCGCAAGCCGGTCCACCCGGTGCGCGGCACGATCTTGTACGAAGGCGCCCCCGTGCCGGAGGCGCGGGTGGTCTTCCACCTGGTGGACGGCAAAAAATTCAAACGCGCCGGCGACGCCATCGTCGAAGCCGACGGCGCCTTCACCTTGACCACCTATCAGGCCAACGACGGCGCTCCGGTCGGCGAATACGCCGTGACGGTGGAATGGCGCGAGCCGTGGCGCGACACCGCCGGCCGGCCCGGCCCCAACCGCCTGCCCATGAAATACGCCAAAGCCGAAACCTCGGGGCTGCGCGCGCAGGTGAAAACCGGGCCGAACGAGATACCCTTGAATTTGCGGCGGTGATTTAAAAAATCGACATTCGAATACCGAAAAATTTTGGACGTTGACCTTGTACCCTTTGCAATCTTGTAATCCCTTTGCGATGACGCCCACGCTTCACCGGACGATTGGTGACGACCAAATGGGTACTGGTAGAACTGGCCGACGTGCTTTCGGCGCCGACGGCGCGTTCAAATAGGGCCGAATGAGGTCACCTTGAACTTGCGGCGGTGAGGCCGTATTGTAAGTCGGCGGTCTTGGGGCGGCTTCCGATTGGCCGGGAAATGTTGCGCCAGCGTCTTCCTCTTTTGATCACCGGCATCACCGGGGTGGCGGCTGGAACGCCTGGCTATCATTGGCGAGTGCGGGAATAAGTAAAAAGCGTCGAATGCCGAGGAGAAATCCATGCCGCTGTTGGATCACTTTCATCCCCCCTTGAGCACGGCCCGCCCCTGGGAGGGCATTCATAGTAACTGGGCAACCAAGATCGCGGACCAGCTCAACCTGGGCCTGTTGCCTGCCGATTACGTGGCCATTCCTCAGGTGACCGTGGGCGGCCAGGTCGAAGTTGATGTTGCCACCTTTCAGGAAGGAAAAGCAGACCTATCGGGAAATGACGGCGTGACCACCATGGTTTGGGCGCCTGCCAAACCGGCCTTATCGACTGCCATCGAATTCCCTGTGCAAGACGTTTACGAGGTGCAAATCCGCCAGGAAATGGGCGGACCGAAATTGCGCGCCGCCATTGAGCTGGTCAGTCCGGGAAATAAGGATCGTCCCGCCAATCGCCATGCCTTTGCCTTGAAGTGTGCCGCCTATTTGCACAAAGGAATCTCCGTGATGGTTATCGACATTGTCACCGACCGCGTCTTCAACCTTCCTGCGAATTTGGTGGAGGTTTTGCATTTGCCTGCGGATTTCGGCTGGCGTTCCGCAACCGGCCTGTACACGATTGCCTACCGCTTGTGCCGGGCGGGGAATCAGACGCAGGTTCAGGCCTGGCCGGAAACCCTCAAAATCGGCGAGCCGTTGCCCACGATGCCCTTATGGCTTGACGACGACTTGTGCCTGCCGCTGCCGTTGGAAGACAGCTACCGGGCGACGTGTCGATCGCTACGCATTGCGGTGTGACCCCATCGTTATGGAGGAAGACCCATGGCACGACGCGATGATTTCGGACGCTACAGCGCGCTCACTAATGGGAAAAAGGGCACAAAAAGATCCGCGAAGTTCGCCCTCGAAGCGCTTAAGAAAATCAATCCCGCCGCGGCCGCCGGACTCGCACCGTAGGAATCTACGATCCAAGAATTGTTAATAAAAAAGTCTTATGGCCACCGTCACTGACCACCCCAAGAGCCTGTGCCCCACCCCCTTTCAACATTCAACAAACCTGAAAATCCAATGTTGCGTCCGCGTCTGCCTCTGCTGATCACCGGCATCACCGGCGTGGCCGGCTTCAACGCCCTGCACTATTTCCAGCGGCGCTATCCCGGGCAGGTCGTCGGCATAAGGCCGCGGCAAACCTGGCGCCTCGTCGGCGACGGCATTATCGCCCAGGATGCCGAAGATGCCGACGGCATGCGCGATCTCTTTCGCCGCTTCCAGTTCCGCTCCGTCCTCAACTGCGTCGGCAACTGTGCCTTGAAATCCTGCGAGCTGGACCCGACGATGGCCCACAAGGTCAATGTCGCCAGTGCCGCTGTTCTCGTGGCCAACGTCCGGGATCACTGCTGCCGGCTGGTTCACCTTTCCTCCGACCTGGTGTTTTCCGGCAGCGGCTCGGGAAACTACGTCGAAACCGATCCGGTAGACCCCGTGACGGTGTACGGCAAGACCATGGTCCAGGCCGAGGGCTTGATCGCCGCGGCGGCGCCGGACGCGGCGGTGCTGCGGATTTCGCTGCCCATGGGTCCGAGCTTCAATCGCCATGCGGGGGCCATCGACTGGATTCAATCGCGCTTCCGCGCCCAGCGCCCGGCCACCCTCTACTTCGATGAGGTGCGCTCCTGTACGTATTGTGATGACTTGAATCCGGTTTTCGAATGGTTTTTGGCCAATGACCTCTCCGGCCTGTTTCACCTGGGCAGTCCGCGGCCGATGACTTTGTTTGAGATCGCCCAGGTCGTCAATCGCGTTGGTGATTACGATCCGCACTTGCTCAAAGGCTGTCCGCGCAAAGCGGCGGGCCCCATGCCGCCGCGCGCCGGCAACGTCAGCATGGACAGTGGCAAGTTGCTTGCCGCCCAGGCCGGCACTCCCTTCCGCCCCTGGCCGGCCGGCCAGGATTTATGGCCCACCGACCGCCAGTGGCATTTCCACCGGCCGATGCCGGGGTCTTGGCAAACCCTGATCGAAAGGCTGTATCACTATCCGGTTCACTTGGCGACTTCCTTGGCGGGTTAGTTTTTTGCCCGGGCGATGCCTTCTGCCAATGCTTGGTCCTGAGAATGCGTACAACCGTGGAAGTGCGCTGGGCCAGCGGGTTGATGCTCGCTCGTGCGGCGACCCAAAGTAGCAGGCACACTCCGTGTGCCGTCGCTTGCCACGGCACACGGAGTGTGCCTGCTACTTTAAGCCGCCAGCGTGCGGTTCTTTCACTTCAAACCAAAATCGCCTTTCATCCGCCGATGGGCGCTGTGAATATGGTTGGCGGTATTCTTGGCGGAATCGGCCTGTTCGTTCAAGAACTCAATGAGGATAGTCGGGCCTTGCACCCGGTAGGTATGTTTTTTGCCTTTTTCCAAGCCGCCCTGAAAAGCGAAGTGGATCTTGTCGATGCCGGCATCCCGGACCTGCTTCATTTCCGCGGCGGCCACCGCGGCCGTGTTGCGCGCGGTGTAGGCCTGCAGCAATTTCAGCAGTATGGCTTTTTGGTCCGGGGTCATCTTATCCGCGGATATGCCCACCGGCGGGCCGACCTTGGGCGATACCGTCGGCTTGATTTCCGGGAAGGGCTTTTCTTGATAGGCGATCTTTTTCTGGTCGTCGTCCAGGGCCTTGAACAATTCCCAGGCCAGATCCTCGGCGGTTCCCAGCGTGCGATGACCTTTCTTGGCCCCGCCGACGATGGTCGCCGGGTTGGCGCCGTAGAACGCCGGCGTGGCGGAAACCACGTCCACGCCGTCCAGGGTCATGTTAAGGGACAGGTGATGGCCCTCGATGCGAAAACCCCATTTGCCGGTTTTGGAAGGCGTGCCGAACACGGTGAAGAAATACCATTCCGGATCGCGGACCAATTTCTTTCCCTTTTCCTGTTCACGCAGGATGGCTTCCAGGCTCATGATGGTGCGGGCCTGTTCGTTGCCGACGGTGCTGGTGCCGGCGGCCAACAGGTCCAGGGCCAGGGTTTTCTGCTCGGCCGACATGTCCTGCAAGGCCAGGCCCTTCCGGGTGGACCGCCGTTCCTTGTCCTGCAGCGGCACGAAGTGCCAGGTAGTCCGTTCTTTGCTGTCGAATTCGAAAGTGGCTTTCTTTTTTTGCTCCGCGTCCAGGGCGCCAAGGAATTTCTGGGCCGCGGTCACCATCTTGGCCCCCGCCGGCTCGGACCGTTGGGCCACAAACGCCAGGGCCCCCATTCCGCTCACCAGAGCAACGGCCAGAAGAATACGCGCGAGTTTCATGATATCCCCCCTCATTGTCGGGTTAAAAAGATTCAGGGTTATTATGGCGTGAAGAGGAGAGTCGGTGCCAGCAATTTTTTCCCGACAAGGAAGTTTTTTTCGGGGAGCAGCGCGCCGGAGTTCTTTACTGCTTGCTCACCTTCAGCGCAAGCACCGTCGTCCCCGTTGGAAAGAACGGCCCGACCGATGAGGCGTCCCAACCTCTTTCAGACCACCCGGCCCTTTTTCCCTCTTCTATTTGCTCACCTGCAGCGCCAGCAGTTGTCGTTCGTGTCTCAGATAAAGACGGCCGTTGGCCAGGACCGGCACGCTCCAGCACCGGCCTTCCAGGGCCTGCCACCGCGCTTTCTCGACATAGCCTTTGGGTGTGGCTTCGGCCAGGACCAAGGTGCCTTCCTCGCCCAGCGCGATTAAATGGCCATCGGCAATCAACAGCGAACCTTTGCCCAGGCCTTCCTTGTCCCAGCGTACTTTCCCGCTGGCGAACTCGACGCAGCGGAGCCGGGCATTACTGAAGCCGTACAGCTGGCCCCGGTAAAGGACGCTGGAAGAAAAATGGTTGGCCATGGACTGGTTTTGCCAGATGACTTCCGGGTTGCCTTTGGCCTTGAGGCCCAGCAGGGCGCCGCCGCGGCCGTAGTTGGAGGAAATAAACAGCCGGCCTTCGGAATAGATCGGCGCCGCCACATTCAGGTCGAAATCGGTAAGCCATTCGTGCCGCCACAGCAATTTGCCGTCCTTTGGGGAGACGGCTACCGGCCCGGCCGCGGTGAAATACACCAGTTGCGCCGCGCCCTGGAAATCGATTTGCATAGGGGTGGCCCAGCCGATCTTGTCGTCGAGCGCTTGCCAGAGGAGGCGGCCGTCTTTCTTGTCCAGAGCGGCGATCGAGCAGCCCTTCTGGCCCCCGGGATGGACGAACAGGCGATCGCCCACAATAAACGGCGAGTTGGTGTAGCCGTACTCGGGAATGGTCCGCTCGGCCATCTTGAGAAGGCTGCGGTGCCAAACCTTTTTGCCGGTCGCGGCGTGGAGGCAAAACAGGTCGCCGGCGGCCCCGATGGTGTAAACAAAGTTGCCGTCAACCGCCGGCGTGGTCTTGGGACCGGTCTTGAAACGTTGGTCCAGGTCTTTGTAGTCTTCGTAATCGCACGGATAGCGGAACTCCCATAGCTTCTTGCCGCTTGCCGCGTCCAAGCAAAGGACCGTTTCTTCGGTCTTGGCCTTGGACTGGGTGAACAAGCGACCGCCGGCGACGACCACCGACGAATAGCCGCCGCTCAGCTCGGCCTTCCAGAGAACTTTGGGTCCTTGCTCCGGCCAGGAGGTCAACAGGCCCGTCTCGCGGGAAATGCCGTCGTGATGCGGCCCGCGCCAGTTGGGCCAGTCCTCCGCTTGGGTGGGCGGCCCGACAAGCAACAGGAGGCTAATCGATAGGGGTAATGGAACTTTTTTTTTCATTGGGTGGATCGGGGAAGGGTAGGTCAGGCTTTCCAGCCTGACCCGTTTGGTCAAGCTGCGTCAGCCTGGAAAGGCTGACCTACAACCGGGCGCTGAAAATCCCGCCCCCTTGAATTTGAGGCCGGTCTGGATCAAGATATTCAGGACTTGTCGGCCGACCAGGAGAAAAATCCGGATCACCGTTTGGCCATCCCCCTGGCGATTCGGATCAACCACGAGAGGGATGCCAATCACACTACCCCTTTTGTTGGGTCTTACCTTGGTTCGTTGAGGAGAATGCCAATGTCTTTGCCGCTGTCCAGTCGCCGTCAGTTTTTGACAAAAGCGTTGCTTGGCGGAACGGGAGCCGGTTGGGGAGCTGCCGCGGCGGCTTCGGCCATCGAGCCGATCCGCCGGTCCGGCCGGCCGCAGTTCCGCCTCAGCCTGGCGGCGTACAGCTTTCGCCAGTACCTGAACTTGAAGAAACCGGCTATGACACTCGAGGATTTCATCGACCTGGCGGCGGGGATGCCGCTCGATGCGGTGGAGTTGACGGCCTATTATTTTGCCGAGACGTCGCCGCGCTACCTGGCTCGTCTCAAGGGCCGCTGCACGCGTCTGGGCCTGGACGTCAGCGGCACCGCCGTCGGCAATAACTTCACCACGCCCGACGCCGCCCGCCTCAAACAGGACATCGGCATGGTCAGGAGCTGGATCGAGCACACCTCGCGGCTGGGCGGCAAGACGCTGCGCATCTTCGCCGGCGGCGTCGCCAAGGGCGACACCGAGCAGCGCGCCCGCACCCGCTGCCTGGCCGCCATCCAGGAGGTATGCGCGCATGCCGGCCAGTTCGGCGTCTACCTGGCCCTGGAAAACCACGGCGGCCTCACCGCCAGCGCCGAACAAACCCTGGCCCTCGTTCGCGCGGTCAAGAGCGACTGGTTCGGCGTCAACCTCGACACGGGCAATTTCCACACCGCCGATCCCTATGCCGACCTGGCCCGTTTGGCCCCGTATGCCGTCACGGTGCAGCTCAAGACGGAAATCCGCCGGGCCGGCCAGAAGAAGCCGGAGGAGGCCGACCTGAAACGCCTGCTCGGCCTGTTGCGGTCGGCCAACTACCGCGGTTACGTCGCCCTGGAATACGAGGCCGCCGAGGACGCCAAAGCGGCGGTGCCGCGGTATGTAACGATGCTGCGGAAGATGCTCAGTTGAACGTATGGGTTGCGACGGCCTGGCGAGCCGCCGGCTTTATGTCGGCAAGCCACGGAGGGCATAAAGCGCCCTGCCACTCGCCGAGGGGTCGCATGCAATGTTTACACCATCCCGCCAAAAAATCGTTGGCACTAACAACAGTTGTCTACTCCTCATCCGGCGGGCCGGACAGCAATTCGGGATGGGTGAGGAATTTGCTCAGGTCCACGTGGCCTTTTTGCTCCATTTCGACGAGTTTGAGGCGCATTTCCAACTCCTTGACCTTGGCTTTGAGGGCCTCGACGCGGGCGGCCAGGTCGTCGCGCGGCCGCGGCTTGGGTACTTCGGGATAGCCCAGCTGGCGCTGCAAGGCCGCGAACAGATACAACGGGTCCCGGCCGTGGTTGGCGCGGGCGATCTTGCCTTCCTTCTCGCCGAACAACGGCTCCAGCGGCGGCTGGTAGCCCGGCGTGTGCCGCCGCTGCTCGGCCACGTAAAACTGCGAGCGCACGAACACCAAATCGGCGAAATCAACCACGCCGATCTGCCGCT
Organism: uncultured Alcaligenaceae bacterium; assembly: GCA_964518515.1. Taxonomy (GTDB): domain Bacteria; phylum Planctomycetota; class Planctomycetia; order Gemmatales; family Gemmataceae; genus CAZFGM01. Next base: position 8,470 of record CAZFGM010000225.1, read on the forward strand.
GCACCATGTCGAGGTATTCGCGCCAAACTTCCGGATAGAACGGATCGCCCCGCATGCACGCCAACCCCTGGTCGTAGCCGAGGCGATTTCGGCTCAGCGATTCGAATTGATAGACAAACAGGCCCGCGGGGGACGGCTGGCCGGCGCGATAGTCGGCCTCGCGCTGCAAAATCAACAGGGCCGTCTCAATGTTGAAGCGGCGCTTTTCCTCCTCCGTTTGCCGGATGACAAACGCCTGGAACGGCGTGAAATAATGCGGCAAGCGGGCAAACCCGGACGACAAGAGCCCCGTATGCTTCAGCTCGGTCGCCAGGAATTGGATGGCCCAGGGCAGCCGCGTGATGGACAGGATTTCTTCGTGGACGTGTTCCAGGACCTCTTGCGTGGCGATGCTGGCCCCCAAGCGCTCGCGCAGCGTGTGGAAAAAATACGCCTGCTCGATGTATTCTTCGCGCTCGAGGACGTTTTTCATGTCTGACACCGATGCAGTCAAGGCGCAATCCGAAATCCAAATACCGAAATACGAAACAAAGTCGAATTACTAAAATTACGGACCCGGTCCCAAAAAAACCGCTTGCGGACTGGCGTGACGGTCGCGCCATGCCGCAAGCGGCATTTTCTTTGCGCGGGACATTGGACGGCTTTTCGCGAGCCGGCGGGATAAACCCGCAGGCTCGCTGCTTCCATTTGCCCGCGCGAAATATGGCTTCTGAACTTTACCGCAGGCCGGAGCTGATTTTCACCTTGTAGTTGCCCTGGGCCTGCTGGTTGCCGCCAAAGTTGCCCGGGACGATTTGCAGGTAGAGCTTGCCCTCTTGGCCGGGCATGCCGTAGTAGCGTTCGCCGACGACAAACGCGGTGCCGGACTCGCCGACCTTGCCGAGGAGGGTTCCGGGCAAGCGGTTGCCGCCGATGCCGCCGAAGCGGCCGCCGACGTTGAGGTTGCCTTGCGGGCCGCTGATGAACTCGCCGCCGCCGTTGCCGGGCAGCAGGTCCACTTCGCCGGAGGCGTTTATCTGCAAGCCGGACCCCGCTTCCACTGGCACGCCCGTGTCCATCCAGTTGGTGCGATGGCAGTACTTGCCGGCGTCCACCAGGACTTCCACATCGGTATTATTGCCCAGCCAGATGATGCTGCGCAGCTCGGTGAGCTTGAGATCGCGGGCGCCGAAGTAGGCGTTCTGGGCACGGATGGTCGGCGACACGATCCGGCCGACGATCGGGAAATCGTTGGTCACGATGCGGTCATTGACGGTGAGGCGCAGCTGGTCGGCGTTGTATTTGCCTTTGATTTGCTTGAGGGCCATTTGCGCGCGGGTGCTGATTTCCTGATCGCTGGTCTTGGCGGCGGCGCTCAGGGCGGGAAAAGCGGGCGGACCGATCTTGACCAGGTCCTTGACGGCCTCATCGCGTTCCTTGAAGACCTCGCTGTTCAGTTTCTTGATGGCCGCCTGGACCTTGTCCAACACGCCTTCCTCGAGGTGGACGCCAAAATCGATCTTGCGGACTTCGGTCAAGGGCACTTCCAATTTGCCGAAGCGGGTCATGATGTCAATTTTTTCCTGCAAGATAATCATGCGGACGTTGGTGACAGTATCGCCGAACTTGACCTCGACTTCATTGTTCGGCTTGGCGGGATTTTTTTTCGGGTCCGGGGGTTGGCCCAG
>CAZFGM010000226.1:0-10101 GCA_964518515.1 uncultured Alcaligenaceae bacterium
ACGTTTTTCCATTGTAGTAGATCGTTTTTCCAGTTTTGGAGAACGAAACTTCTCCGAGGACGGCAGGACCACGATCTTGTAGCTGCCGGTCGCCGTCCGTTTTCTGCTCGATGTACATTACGCGGGTCTTCATCCTATTTCTTGGAAAACGGATTCGGTCATGGTAAAGGATACTGCGTACGCAAACCGCCGAGCGAGCGACACGACGCGTGTCTGAGAATGAAGTTACCCTTTCCCCACCATGTACCGCAGCAAATCCACGCACCGGTGCGAGTAGCCCCACTCGTTATCGTACCAGCTGATGAGCTTGAAGAAGCGGCTGTTGAGCTCGATGCCCGAGCCGGCGTCGAAGATGCTCGAGTGTGGGTCGTGAATGAAGTCGGCCGAGACGACCTCGTCGCCGGTGTAAGCCAGAATGCCTTGCAAATACGTTTCGCTGGCCCGTTTCATGGCGGCGCAGATGTCCTTGTAGCTGGTTTCTTTAACGGTGCGCACAGTCAGGTCCACCACGGAGACGGTAGGCGTGGGCACGCGGAAGGCCATGCCGGTGAGTTTGCCCTTGACCTCGGGCAGGACCAGGCCGACGGCCTTGGCGGCGCCGGTGGTCGAGGGGATGATGTTGATGGCCGCCGCCCGGCCGCCTTTCCAGTCCTTCTTGGACGGGCCATCCACGGTTTTCTGCGTGGCCGTGTAGCTATGCACCGTGGTCATCAGGCCCTCCGCGATACCGAAGCCTTCCTTGAGCAGAACGTGCACTACCGGGGCCAGGCAGTTGGTGGTGCAGCTCGCGTTGGAAATAATGTGATGCTTCGTGGCGTCGTACTTTTCCTGATTGACGCCCATGACCAGGGTGATGTCCTCGCCCTTGGCCGGCGCGGAGATGATGACCTTCTTGGCCCCGGCGGCGAGATGTCCCCTGGCCTTTTCCGCCTCGGTGAACAGGCCGGTGGATTCGATGACGTATTCGACGCCGAGCATCTTCCAGGGCAGGGCGGCCGGGCCTTCCTTGACGGCCAGGCACTTGATTTTGTGGCCGTTGACCACCAGGGTATCGTCCTCGGCGACCGCGGCCGAGGATTTCTCGCTGGTAACGGTGCCGTTAAAGCGTCCCTGGGTGGAATCGTACTTCAAAAGGTAGGCCAGGTTATCAGCGGGAACGATGTCATTGACGGCCACGACGTCGAAGGTTTTTCCCAACAGGCCCTGCTCGACCAAGGCCCGGAAGACCAGCCGGCCGATGCGGCCAAAGCCATTGATGCCAACTTTCACTGCCATGGCATAGACTCCTTGGATTTATTTAGCCGCCGGGCTTGCCCGGCGCGGGAGAGATCGAGTGCAAAACCTGCTACCCCGGCGAGCAAGGTCGCCGGCTAAATTGGTTGGGCGCGGGCCCGCGGGGGAATAGCCAGGTTTCTCACGAATCCATAACTAACCACTAGCGTATTGGCTTTTCCGTATTCAGTCGAGAGAGAACACCCATGGCAAACGTGATTCGCGTCGCCGTGACCGGCGCCGCCGGACAGGTGGCCTACGCCCTGCTCGGCCGGCTGGCCTGTGGCGAAATCTTCGGCTCCAAGCAGAAAATTATCTTGCAGCTTTTGGAAATCACCCCGGCCATGCCAACCCTCGAAGGCGTGGCCATGGAGTTGGGCGATTGCAGCTTCCCGACCCTGCACGACATCGTTCTCACGGACGATGCCAACAAGGCCTTCCAGGACTGCAATTACGCCCTGCTGGTGGGTTCGTTCCCTCGTAAAGCTGGCATGGAACGCAAGGAACTCCTGGGCATCAACGGCAAGATTTTCGTCGGCCAGGGCAAGGCCCTGGCCGCCCATGCCGCCAAGGACGTGCGCATCCTGATCGTCGGCAATCCGTGCAACACCAACTGCCTGGTCGCGTATCATAACAGCCGTGACATTCCCGCCGAGCGCTGGTCGGCCATGACGCGGCTGGATCACAACCGCGCCAGAAGCGCCCTGGCCAAAAAAGCCGGCACCGGCGACGAGGATGTCACCTGCGTCACCATCTGGGGCAACCATTCCAACACGCAATATCCCGATTTCACCAACGCCAAGATCAAGGGCCGGCCCGTGCCGGAGGTCATCACCGACCGGAACTGGCTGGAAAACACGTTCGTGCCGCAGTGCCAGAACCGCGGCGCCGCCGTCATCAAGGCGCGCGGCTCCAGCTCGGCCCTGTCTGCCGCCAACGGCGCCCTCGATCACGTCAAGTGCTGGCTGGCCGCCACTCCCCCCACCGACTGGACCAGCGCCGCCGTCGTATCCCGCGGGGAATACGGCGTGCCGGCCGGCCTGGTGTTCAGCTACCCGTGCCGCACCGACGGCAAGGGAACTTTCCTTCCCGTCCAGGGATTGAAACTCGATGCCTTTGGGCAGCAGAAGTTTCAGATCACCTTGAAGGAACTGGAAGAAGAACGGGAGGCGGTGAAGGATTTACTGCCTTCCTGATTCCGGTTCATGACTGAAGCCGGAGTGACGCCATGATGGAATACAAGGGATATGTTGGATGGGTCGAGTTCGACGACGGGGCCGGGATTTTCCACGGCGAAGTCATCAATACCCGGGATGTCATCACTTTCCAGGGCACAACCGTCGCGGACCTGCACAAGGCGTTCCGTGATTCCGTCGAGGACTACCTTGTTTTTTTCGCGGAGCGCGGCGAGGAGCCGGAAAAGCCCTTCTCCGGCCAGTTCGTAACCCGCGTCAGCCCCGACCTGCACCGGCGGATCAACATCGCGGCCACCTTTTCGGGCAAGAGCCTCAACGCCTGGGTGACGGAGCAACTGGAAAGAGGCGTGCAGCAGATCAATACCAAAGGGAAGGCTATTCGGGTGAAAGGACGTTCCCACCCCAAGTCGAGAAAGATAACCGGGGCGCACCAACCTGCCTGATGGTCATTCTTCGTCTGCCGCCGGCGGCGTCTTTCCCGGCATGCCTGCCAGGGCAATCGCGTAGGCGGTGGCATATTCCCGGCAGTGGGATATCGACACCAGGATATTGCCGATCCGCAAACTGAGTGCCCGGTCGCGCGCTTCCCCGCACAGGTACACGGACGGGGCGCCATTCTTGTCATTGCGCACTTCCAGGTCGGTCCAGGCAATGCCCTTCTGCCAGCCGGTGCCCAGGCACTTGAGGATGGCTTCCTTGGCGGCCCAGCGTCCGGCAAAGTGCTCGGTCGCGCGCCTGCGCGCCTGGCAGTAGCGGATTTCCCGAGCCGTGTACACGCGCCGCAGGAACAAGTCGCCGTGCTGGTCAATCATCCGGGCAATGCGGACGCATTCCACGATATCGGTGCCGATGCCGATGATTTCCATGCATTGATCTTAGCAAAGGGCGTGGCTCACTGTACAATCAAGAAATCCGAAATTCGAATTGAGGAGGGCAAGATGCCGAGCTTCGACACCAAGGATTATCTCGCCGATTTGACGGACGCCCAGCGCGAGGCGGTCGAGCACCTGGAAGGGCCGCTGCTGATCCTGGCCGGGCCGGGCAGCGGCAAGACCCGCGTTATCACCCGGCGCATCGCCTATCTCTTGCAGCAAGGCATCCGGGCGAGCAACATCCTGGCCGTCACCTTCACCAACAAAGCCGCCGGCGAGATGCGCAACCGCGTCTGGCAGGTCCTGCCCGAAAGCGCCAAGGTCGATCGCCACGGCGTCATTGTGCCGCCACACCGCTTTTTGCGCATCAGCACGTTTCACAGCTTCGGCGTATACCTTCTGCGCGTTTATGCCGACCGTTTCGGCCTGGAAAAGAACTTTACCATCTATGATCAGACGGAACGCAAGCGCATGGTCAAGGCCGCCCTGGAGGCGAGCAAGATCGACAACATTCGGTTCACGCCGGAATCCCTGGAGGCGGCCGTCAGCCGGGCCAAGAACCAGCTGCTCACGCCCGACGCTTATGCCAAAAAGGCCAACGATTTTTTCACCCAGACCGTGGCCAAGATCTACCCCGTTTATGAAAAGCGCATGCGCGACGCCAACGCCCTGGATTTCGACGACCTGCTGCTGATCCCCGCCTTGGGCCTGACGAATAACCAGGAGCTGCGCGCCGAGCTGGACGAGCGCTTCAAATACGTCCTCATCGACGAATATCAGGACACCAACAAAGCCCAGTACGAGATGGTGCATAAATTGTCGCAGGATTTTCCCAACCTGTGCGTGGTGGGGGATCCCGATCAATCAATTTACAAGTGGAGGGGCTCGGATATCCGCAATATCCTCGATTTCGAACGGCATTTCCCGGAAGCCCGCATCATCTATCTCGACCGCAATTATCGCAGCACCAAGGCCATTCTGCACGCGGCCGACCACGTCATCGCCCACAACACGCAGCGCAAGCCGCGCCATCTGTACACCGAGAATCCGCAGGGCCAGCCGGTCCGCGTGCTGCACTTCGAAACCGGGCTGGACGAGGCTTTGCAGGTGGCCCAGCGCATCCGTCAGGCCGTGGACAAAGACGCGCGGCACTACCGGGACTTTGCCGTCTTCCTGCGCGTCAACGCCCTGTCGCGCAACCTGGAAGCCGCGTTCGTCAAGGAGCGGGTGCCGTTTCAGATGGTCCGCGGCCTGGCCTTCTTCGAGCGCAAGGAAAACCGCGACGTGCTCGCCTACCTGCGCCTGTTGATCAATCCGCGCGACGACCTGTCGTTTTTGCGCGTGGTAAACGAGCCGGTTCGAGGCATCGGCAAGACGTCGCTGGAATATTTGCAGGCCTACGCCGAGCCGCGCGAGCTGTGTCTTTTGGCGGCCGCCGACCAGGTGGACAAGATCCCCGCCATCAAGGGCAAGGCGGCCACCGGGCTGCGCAGTTTCGTCAAGATCATGGCCGACTTGCGCCAGGTCCTGGATGCCCCGCCCGACGAGATCATGCGCCAAGTCCTCGACCGCACCGGCTACCGGGCCATGCTGAAAAAAAGCGCCGATCCCGACGACGAAGAGCGCCTGGCCAACATCGAGGAGCTCATCACGGCCGCCAAGCAATTCGTCGAGGAGGACGCCGGCAGGACCATCGCCGATTTCCTGGAGACCATCACCCTGGCCAGCGACGTGGACAGCTTCGACGAGAAGCAGGATTGCGTGGCGGTGATGACGTTGCACGCGGCCAAGGGGCTGGAGTTTCCCGTGGTCTACATGCTGGCCGTCGAGCAAGGCATCTTGCCGCACGAGCGCAGCCTGGCCAAGGACGAGGACGTGGAGGAAGAGCGCCGGCTGACCTTCGTCGGCATGACGCGGGCCAAGGACGAATTGTACCTGTGCTGCACGCGGATGCGCGAGTTCCGCGGGCAGACGCTGTACGCGGTTCCGAGCATGTTTTTGGAGGAGCTGCCGCGGGACGCCGTCGAGACGCTCGACCTTTCCGATCAGCCGGCGGGTTCGGCGGAGTCCTACGGCCGTTGGCGGGGCGGCAGTGCCGCCGCCGAAGCCGCCTGGGAGGACGCCGGCCTGAATTTGCGCTCCAAACGCAAGGCGGCACAGGAAAAAGAAAAACCCGAAAAAGAAGCCAGCGACTTTGCCGAGGGCATGTCCGTGCGCCACGACAAATACGGCGTCGGCAAGATTACTGGCGTCTCAGGCTACGGCTCCCTGCGCAAGATCAAGATTCGCTTTGCCAAGAGCGGCGAACGCACCTTCATTGCCGCCAAGGCCAAGCTGGAAGTGGTCTCCCGCGTATAGCCGCTCGCCTCGGGTCGGCCGGGACTGCCTCCAACGGCGCCTGGATGTTCCCCCTCACCAGCACCGGCAGCAGACCGGCGCTGGGATCGTTCGTCTTGAGGAAAATGCTCTCCCGGAACTGCCCCGGTGCGGCGTCCTTCTTGAGCGACACCTTCACCTGATAGCCGACCTGGCCGGGACGACGATACAGCTCCTTCACCGTCGCCTCGAACGGGGCCTCCTTCGGGACGACCGCCTCGCTGACCTGCCACGCCAGCGGGCCGGCATACTCGACGTCCACGGTCGCACTTCGATTCTGGCCGGGCGCCACGGCGCCGAACGCCACTTCGCCCGGGCTGCAAACAATGTCGCCTCGGCTGACCGCCGTCACGGTCAACGCGACGGTGGAGATGTGATGGGGACCGACCGTCACCCACATGACGACCACCTTGTGCCCGCTGAACCTGCGCGCGTCCATCTTCACGCTGATAGTCGCCTTTTCGTTGGGCTGCAGGATCCGCTTGCTCGGCGTCGCCGTCACAGGGCCTCAGCCCCCCCTGCGGATGCTGGTGATCTCGATCGCCACCGGGTAAATGTTGGTCATGACAAAGGCATGATGCAACTGCGCCCCACGCGGCACGGTGCCGAAATCGTGGACGAGATTCGCCGCTGGACCGAACAACTTCTCCGCCCACGCATGAGGCGGCTGTGGCGGCTCAGCCAAGACAACGCCCATGCATGCGGTCATCAGGCCCAGTGCCAGTAGTCCTTTTTTCATGATCTGTCAGCTCCTCTGATTCGAAGGATTAATCCACCGACCGGATTTCAGTAGCGTGAAGCTTGAAAGGATTCAAGGCGTCTTCGGAGAATGGCGAATGCCGAATGAAGATAGGGAAGACGGGTAAGGATCGAAGACTGCGGTGCCGCGACCGTTGAACTTCATCGCCGCCAAGGCCAAGCTGGAAATGGTTTCCCGCGTTTTGCCGCTCGCCTCGGGCGAGCGCGAACGGTATCCTATCCAGAACTGCAACGTTCAACGACAAGCGAGCAACTATGTTCACCCTCAGCGCCTTCGCCGACGAGATCGATCCCGATCCGCAAAAGCAGATCGATGTCCTTAAAGAGTGCGGCATCCGCCACATCGAGCTGCGCTCGATTCTCAAGACCAACGTGCTTGACCTGACCGACCTGCAAGTGGCGGAGCTGAAAGCGCTCCTGGACAAGCACGGCTTCCGCCTCAGCGCCATCGGCTCGCCCATCGGCAAGATCAAGATCGATCAGCCGTTCGGCCCGCACCTGGAGCGGTTCAAGCGGGCGATGCACCTGTGCCAGGTGTTCGGCACGCCCAACATCCGCATCTTCAGCTATTACCTGACCGACGGCGGCAGCTGGGACGACTGGCGCCGCGAAGTCCTCGACCGCATGTGGGAAAAGTGCAAGCTGGCCGCCAAGGCCGGCGTGCGGCTGCTTCACGAGAACGAGCATCGCATCTACGGCGACGATCCCCAGCGCGTCAAGGACCTGATGGAAACCGTCCTGGAACAGCTCGACACCCCGACGCTGGTCGCCGTGTACGATCCGGCCAACTACGTCTTCTGCGGCTACGACCCGTGGCAGGGCTGGCAGCTCACCAAGCAGTGGACCGGCCATTTCCACATCAAGGATTGGGTCCAGGGCGAGGACCACGGCCGGTTGGCGGGCGCGGGCCAGGGCCGCATTCCCGAGGTGATGGCCGAGGCGGTGGCGCTGGGGTATGATGGGTTCGCTACGCTGGAGCCGCATCTTTTGGGAGGCGGGCCGACCGGCGGGGTGACCGGGCCGGAGTTGTTTCCCAAGGCGGCCGCTGCCTTCAAAATGGTGCTCGACCAGGTCGGGGCCTCGTACCAGTGAGAGGCTGTCCGAAAAGGGAACGCTGCCGTAGCCGCCATTGTTCCAGTTGAGCCGGGCCTTGAGGTCCGTGGGCACGCCGTCGGCAGAGTGGCTGGAATAGCTCACCTCGACGATCGGCTTGACCTCGACCGTGCTATGATTGTAGGTCAGGGCCAGGCCCGGCAAGCCCGCCCCGACCCTATGCCACTCGCAGGCACCCGGCAGAAACAAGGCGGGCCTGAAAACGATCACTGCGCACGGTGCCGATCAGATGCGATCTTCCAAAGTGGGCCGAAAAGGGTCCTGACACCTTGGTTTTCTCGGCGATGCCGGAGACGACCTTGAAACGGGTGTTGTCTACGCCGTTTTCGACGAAGCCAGTTTGTACCTAAAAGAGAAGACGCCAGAGCTAATACGCCTGGAAGCCAACGGAATAACGCCGACCCTGACCTCTGACCTCTAACCTCCAACCTCGGGCAACTTATTCCTTGGCAATCAGCTCATTGGGCGGTATAATTCGGTTTTCGCCTGCAAATCTTCATTTCCGGGAGTTACCATGAACCGGGCACGTCAGGCGTTCACGCTGATCGAGCTGCTGGTGGTCCTGGCCATCATTGGCATCCTGATAGCCATGCTGATTCCGGCAGTGCAAAGGGTCCGGGAATCTTCGGCAAAGGCCCAATGTTCCCAAAACATGGGCCAGCTGGGTCAGGCCGTGTTCACACTGGTAACGGATAGTAGGGGATTCCTGCCGCCGTTGAGCGCCCCCTGTGCCGACCCTGCCTTTGCTGGTTGCTACACCTCGGTCCTGCCGGAGCCCTTCGGCCGGACCAACTACACGGTTTATCATCACCTGCTGCGGTATTTGGACCAAGAGCCGCTTTACGACGAGTTGAAGACCTCTCTATTCGCGGGTGGCCAGTACGATAAGGTGATTCCAGTACTGCTCTGTCCGTCCGATCCGTCGATCGTGAATGGGAAAAATACCACGACCTACGGAGGGGCCAATAGCTGGGGAGCGAGTTGCTATGCGGCCAACAATTATGTCTTCGGCGATCCCGAAAAGGGAACCACTTACGGGTCCAACAAACTTGATGCCAATTCCATACCGGATGGTCCATCCAACACGATCCTGTTCGCCGAGGTGTACGGCACGTGCGGTTCGAGCGGCGACGTCAACTTTCTCTGGGGGAGCCTGTGGGCCAATGCCAACAGCATCTGGCGGCCGGGCTTCAATCTCGGGCCCGGCAAAGGCGACGTTGTCGGCTATCCCCCGGCCCGCCTGCCCCAAGCCCAACCGGATTACATCAATTCTTGCGATCCCGAGCGGCCGCAATCCGGCCACGCCATGGGCCTGCACGTGTGCATGGGGGACGGCAGCGTCCGCTTCGTCTACGTGAATGTCAACCCGACCAGCTGGGCCGGCGCCAACGACCCCCGCGACGGCCTGCAGCCGAAAGATTTTTAACCCCGAGATTCTTCGGAAGGGCTCCATGGCCGCGCTGCGCTTCCCGCTGGCTTTCCTCCTGGTTGGCTGCGCTCTCGGCTGCGGCAAGACCCAAAAGCGCGAACCGGTCGCTTTGTATCCCGTGACCGGCCAGGTGCTCAAAAATGGCAAGGCCGTTACCGCCGGCTATCTGCGCTTCCTCCCAGAAAAAGACCAGGCGGTGGTCATTGTCATTAGCGAGGTTAAATCCGATGGTACCTTCGAGTTGAAAACGCTGCGCGAGGATAAAAAAAGGGAACTCGGGGCGCCGCAAGGGTCGTATTTTGTATTCTATCATCCTCCCGGCACGGATCAAAAAAGCGTCGAACCTATCAAGCTGACCAAAATGTATAAGGTGATGCCGCAAACCAATACGTTCACCATCGATATCGGGTCGAGGAAGAAGTAGACAGGCGTGCCGAGACCCGCCAACGGGCGGGTAAGGGGCGTCGCTACCCGGCGACTTACGTCGCTCGGCTCGCCAGTTGTGTCGCGCGCTGCCCAAACCAATCTTGCAGCGCCCGCACGGTTAGCTCGCCCTGGCGCAGGGCAGCGCAGGCCTCGACCGCCGCCTGGGCCGCCGACAGGGTGGTGATGCACGTCACCCGGTGCATGACGGCGGCGGCGCGAATCTTGCCCTCGTCCGTGCGGGCGCCCTTGCCCGACGGCGTGTTGATGACCAGGGCGATTTGCTCGTTCTTCAAGAGGTCGAGCAGGTTGGGCCGGCCTTCCTGAATCTTGGGGATTTCCTGGACGGCGATGCCGGCGTCGCGCAGGGCCTTGGCCGTGCCGCGCGTCGAGATGAGCCGATAGCCCAGTTCGGCCAGCTTGCGGCCGATCGGCACCACCTCGGCTTTGTGACGGTCGGTCACGGACAAAAACACCGTGCCGCTCATGGGCAGGGCGCTGTTGGCCGCCAGCTGGCTCTTGGCGAACGCCAGGGGAAACGTGTCGGCGATGCCCATGACCTCGCCCGTTGAGCGCATCTCCGGTCCCAGGATGATGTCCACGCCGGGGAACTTGTTGAAGGGAAAAACACTTTCTTTCACCGAGAAATGTTCCGGCATCA
>CAZFGM010000227.1:0-10078 GCA_964518515.1 uncultured Alcaligenaceae bacterium
ATGGAAATATCTCCTGTTGAAAAAGGTCGGGCCGGACCGGACCAACGTCGCCGTGCCAACAGAAACGCAGCCGGCCGGCCCGATAGGAAGCTAAACGTCCAACAAGACGCGGTGCCCCGCCGGAATTTTCGCGTCAAGCGCGGCAATCCCGGAGTCGATGTCGGCTGTCTGGTCGGTCACAACGCGCTTACGAATACGTTGAATCAAGCCGCGGTCGTCGCGGCCGAGAAGAAATTCCTGGTATTCTTTTTCCGGCGGCGGCTCGGGCGGCGAATCAATCACTACGTCCCCCCGCGGCTCGGGCGCCAGGCGAAACGCTTCGTCCGCCGCCGCCGCCAGCTCGACACCCTCGCCGGCCACCAACTCCTTGCACGCGGCTTGGAAAAAATCAAGCCAGCAGGTGACGGCTTGACTAACCTTGTCGTTCATGCCTCACCTTTGTTTTTGGGCCGGCGCGCCGAACGTCGTGTAATGCGACGGCAAGGTCAAGCCGGCAAAATGCTGAAAACCCTCCGCAGCCGGCGGCGGCGGCATCTCGGGCGCCGGCGGGTCCGGCAGCGGGCCGCCAAGCAAAGTCATGGCGGCCTTGTCCGCCGCCTGCTCGCATAAGTAGGGGTGAAAAACCAACCTGTGGTAAACCCCAAGCGTGAGCAACGCGTCGAGCGCGGCCCGGGCCAGCTCAATCAGGCCGCTCAAGCTTTTTTCTTCCGCCTCAACCTTAACCCACTCAGCAAGCATTTCATCGCGCGCGATCGCCCGGGCCTTGCAAAGTAGTTTGAACGCCAGCTGGTGCACGATCGCGCGCAGCTTGCCGACCACGCCATCGAACTGGCCCAACGACGTCTTGCTGTTCCGGCTCGCCCGCAAAAAATCCTCCAGCTCGGACGCGCTCGCACCGCCGCGGAGCATGGCATCTTCGCCGACCGCGGCGGCGTCGGCCTCCTCTCGGAGCGCCGTCTGTCGCGACTCCAACTCCGTCAGCCTGTCGGCAGCCGACCGCCAGGCCGTGTACTCGTCCGACCGCTCGGCCAGCTCGTGGACCAACGCGCGAAAAACATCGAACCGCCTTTCTCCGGCGGCCACAAGCGAACCCGCCCGACCCCCGCCAAGGCAAACGCGGATCAGCACCTCGGCCTCGCCGCCCGGATGGCCGACGTTAGTGGTGTTTATTTCATAACCCGCGAAACTGTTGGGGTGCCAGCCCTGGCCCTCGACCGGCACCGTCGCGGGCGTGGGGGAATCCGCGGGCGCGGGCGCGGCGGGCGGGGCCGCGGGCGGGGTCATCGTTAATTCCGCGCTCGCCCGCTCGGCCGGCAAAGGGGAATCCGCGGGTTCGCACGGGGCGGGGGGGGCGAGTGTGTCAATCGTCGTCATGGTTTTGGTCCTTTCGCTTTAGGCGACGGTGCGATTTGCAGCCGCGGAGTGTCACAACCAATGCTCGCCCCGCCTGGCTGATGAATGTCGATTTCCCACCCGCCACAACAGTGATAAAGCACAACGGTACAGCCTTTGGCGATAAATTCGCCGAATTCATTCTCGCGGAATCCGGCGTCGATAAGGCTGCAATTGACGGTGAGAACCTCGGCGAGAACCTCGCAAGCTTCTTCAATAACCTTTTCGGCGGCCGCTGCCGCGGGCCTCGGTTCGGCGGCCGCGGCCTCGGGCGCAAAGAGTGTCAATTGGCCGTCAATCGTCGTCGTCATAATTGTTCCTTCCTGGGCGACCTTGGAAGTATCAAATGCCCCTATCTCAGCACGCCCGGCACATTGCGATGACCGGCGCGATGTCACGGAGAAACAACAACAGCGACGGCAGGTCTTGCAAAAGCACATGCTCTACCCGCTCGGCAACGATGACCTCCGCCAGATATTGCCCTTCCTCGTTCCCGAAAAATTCAACCTCGATAAAACCGAACCGCTCCCCGAACCTGGCCATTAGCGGGTGGAAGCCGGCGGCCTCGAACAGCTCAAGCCGCTGCTCATCGGAGCAACCGCCGTCCGGCCAATGGATCGGATCGGGCGTCCTGCTCCACGTGCCGAAAACGTCAACCGCCCATATCGACGGCGGGGCCGGCGGCGGCGGCCTCAACCGGATCTCGATCATGGCAAGCGCGGCGTCGATCTTTCCGTTGACATAAGCGAGCTGGGCCTTGCTCGGGCGGCGCCCATTGCCGCCCTTGCCTGTGCGATCTATCATTTTCTTCACCTTTTCAAAACCGGCAGCTCGCCGTCCTGCTGCCACGGCCGGCGGCGGGCCTGCCTTTCGTCCTTCCGGGGAAATTCAGTCGCCATTGCCTTTGGTTAACTCCCCCGCCGCGTCGCCGATAACCGCAAGGACCTGTTTGCGGATTGTGTCCAGACGCGCGGCGTCTTTTTTTTCCTGGTCTAGTTCCAAGTTGAATGCCTTGCGGTCGATTACCGCGTCGATGGTGTCGCGGAGTAATCCTTGCAGCTTGGCCGGCTCAAGCGCCTCGACCTCCCAGACGTTTTTTCCGTGCCTCTCCACGAACTTGTCGTGGTGGACCGACGTTTCCTTGGCCTCCATGACTGGGATTAAATTGAACCGGCCGACGTGCTCGCCATTCAAAGCGACTTTGATAGGCGTTATTTTTTCGACGTTGAAGTCGTCGCGCATTGAGCGGGCGAAAGAATGGGAGATTTCCTCCCCGTCGGGGTCGTGATCTGAAATCAGAAGAATAACAAGCCATTCCTTACCGCTGCGGGCGTAGCGCTTGTACATTTCCCGTCTGGGCGGGAGTGAGCAATAACCGCGGCCCAGCGTCAGCGGGATGGTGTATTCCATCGCCACGGGCTTGAGTGTGCCGGCCAGAGTGCTTTTTTCGCCGACAATCTCGACGTGGTTGGGTTGCGAGCGCATTAGGTCCCGCCAGTAACCATTGAGCAAGTCGGCCAAGCTGTCGCGCACAAAGTCGCCCACGGACTGCCAGACTCGCCAGGTAATTACCGGCCTGGTTTCATCGGCGATTGCCTCGAAGGGAATAATTCTTTCACCAAAAGGGCCCACTGCCAGACGAGCGCGGGTGAGCAACTCGACAAGGGAATTGTAACTATGCTTGTCGTTACGATAGGTCGAATCGGGCTTGCTCGCATGTTTCAATGGCGGATCGTTTAACAAAGCGTAGTGGATTCGCCGATCTGACAAAGGCCAAAATTCCCGTTGTTCCTCGACGATTTTTTTAATGGCGTCCAAAAAAGGTTTCTTGGCGACGGTGATTTGCGCCCGGCGTTTTTCACCGACGATTTCCAGCGCGTCCACTTCGATCTTTGATTTTTTCTTGCGATGGTTGATGAGCGATTCGTAGGATTCTTCCGGGTTGGCAGATAGAACTTCCTCGCGGACGACCTCATTAAAACTCTTTACCCTTTGCCGATTGTATTCCCGAAGCAATTTCAAGAACCTGTCCTGGTCATCCCCTCGTTTGAATTCTTCAAACCGGCAAGGAACCTCCGTCAAACCAGCCCAACTTGCCGCACAGTGCCGGCGGTGGCCGGAGAGGATGAAATTGTCCAGGGTGATGACGAGAGGCTCCCTGACACCTTCGTTCTTGATGCTTTCCACCAGGGCGCGGAAGTCGGCGGCCTGGGGATCGATGGGATGATAGAGAGTGTCGTTTTCGGGGGATGGGCAAATATCCCCGATTGGCACTTTGAGAATTCCGGCATGACTGAATTTGCCGCGTTTTCCGTTTGCCGTTTTCATGTGATTATCTCCTCATCCCCGTCGTCAACCAGATCACCCTCGGCCGCCAAGAGCGGCTCGAGGAACCCGGTCGCTAGGACCGCCAGAGTGACCCCCTGCGCCTTCGAGGGGACAAGCGGGGCTGGATTGATCACACCGTAACGCCTGCCAAGATTCCGTAAACTGTCCTCGTCAACAACGCCCGGCAAAGCCACGCCGATCTGATGGGCGACCTCGTAGCGTACCGCGATGTAGGGCACCACCTCGCCGTCGGCGACGACGTGCAGGCGACACCAGCACGAAACGGCGTCCAGCACGCGGTGCCAGGCCTTGCGCGGTTTGCCACCCGCTTGCGGGCCGCCCCGGAGACTCCGGAGGACATTGGCTGCACGGGAGATCAGACTGGCACGCTTGGGCGGGTGACCCTCGATCGCTGCTTCCCACGTCTTGGGCATGGTCAACAAGCGCCGCATCGCACCGCGCCACTCCCCGGCGGCGGCGGAATGCTCCTGCAGCTCCGCCTCAGTCGCCGAGGGAAGCGACTGGATCAAATCAGCGAAAAAAATCTCTAACTCCGCCTTGAGGGACTTGAGCAACGGGGCGCGCTTGTCCGGGGCGTCGATGGCATCGGCGGCGGCGGCCACAAGGCGCGATGGCGTATAGCCGATCATGTCCTGCCGCCGAACCTCGTGACCACGCGCCTCCGCGAAAAATCCGCCGGGCGTCCGGTAGGCGGGCCTGTAGTCCTCGGCGATTATCCGGGCGACGACCTCGGCCATGCTCTCGCCGACCCGCACCACCGGCCGGCTGGCCAGCTCGTCGGCCTGGGTGATGACCTGGCCGACGGCCAGGTCGATCTTGAGGCGAGCGGCCGGATCGGGAACGTGCTGCGCGATCGTCTTGGCCGCGTGGCTGCGTGCGGTGGGCGTGCTGGTGACGGTCACCACGTCGATTCTCGCCCCCGCCCGGCTGACGGCGACCGTCGCCACGATCTTGCCGCCGGCGGTCTTGCGGGCCGCAGTCACGGCGAGATGCACGTCGCCGACCGCGATGGCCGGCGGCGGCGACGAGGGGCTGCACTTGGCGCCGGCGCCCGGCGATGACGTAGGGGCGTCACTCGGCGGCGGCGGGGGCTGGCCGTTCGCGCTCGGCGCGCTGCTCATGGCCTTGGCGATTGTGCCCTGGCGATAATCCGCCCGCTCGGTCCACTTTCCGCGCCTGCCAAGCTCGCTGGCAGCGAACAGCTTTTCCATGCGGGTCTCGTCGCCGGCAGTCATGTCGCGCAGGATGTTCAACAACGCAAGGTCGGCCTCGGACTGCGACTTGTAGCCGCTGACGTCGCCGGCCCAAAGCCGCCCGAGTTTTGTTTTCGCTGCCCTGGCCCGCGCGATGATCTGCTCGTCCGTCATGAGCGGCGGCGGCGTGGTTTGCGGCGGGGTCGGCGGAACGGATGGGTGATCGATTGCGGCGAGGAACACCTCGGCGGCGGTCGGTGGTGCGGGTGCGGATGCCAGCGCGTCGCGCAGCTCCGCCACGTCGTAGCGCTTGAGTGACATAGGCATGTCACAGGTTACGGCCACAGGCTCGGCCTTGCGGTTGAAGGTGCCGGGCAGGCGCATGATGCGCGCCAGGTCGTGCGTGCTATCCAGGGTCCAGCCGCGCTGGGCGGCGAGTTGGCGAAGGCGGTCCTGCCAGTCGCGCACAAGAGCGGCGGCCGCGGCGCGGTCGTCCGGGCCGGCGAAGATCCAGGGGCGGGAGAGGAGCCACCGCGGTTGCAGGCCGTGGCCAGAGTAAACGATCAGGGACGGCGGCAGCGGCATGGCCTGCACGAGTGACATGGCGTTCCCACAGCCCCCCCCGGTGATTTCAAGCCGAAATAAGCCAAAATCAGAGCGCGCAAAAAAAAAGCGGTTACCGGTGTAACCGCTGGAAAAAAAGCAAGTGACAATGCTATGTCAATTTCCCCTCTGCTTTTCCCGATGCAAGATTTGCTTGACGTTGTTGGCGGTCAGATTGGGGTATTCATGCTTTAAGTCCAGGGCGATTTCGCCCCTGGTGCGGCCGCGCTCGTGCAGGCGAATGATCTTCTCATTCCTTCTGCGGATGTAGCTTTTCTCGAAGTGCTCCGCCCGCTCACCTTCCTGGTACATCGCGCCCATCCCCAGGCTGTAGGCGTCCACGTCGTCGCGGAGGATGTGGACCGTCATTAGGTCCTTGACAACTTCCCCGGTCCTGGCGTTGACCTCGCTTAGCGTGATCGGAACCAGGTCGGGAGCTACTTTCGCGCTGCTGGCGGTGTCGATTTGCAACCGTGCCAGCGCCGATCTGCGCGCCGCGATAAAGCTTGCGATACGCGGTTTTTTACTTTTTCCGCCAGCGTTTTTTTTCGCCGACCTGCGCTTGCGGGGTTTCATTGCTGGTGCTTCCTTTCCAGCGCTTCAAAGAAAAAACGGCGGAAACGGATGAAGCAAGTCCGCTTTTCGGGAGCTACCCTATCCGCCATTGTGTCCATCTTATCCCACCTTGCCGATGACTTCCATCGCCTGGGCGCGGTCCGCCTCGGCATAGATTTCCGTGGTGAACGCCGTCGCGTGACCGAGGATGATCCGGGCCAGCTCGACGCCATACTGCTTGCGGAGATTGGTAGCCGCGTTGTGGCGGAGCTGGTGCGGGTGCCAGCTGTGCTCCCGGCGCCAGCGGCGGATGGCGTCCTTTTCTTCGGGCGTGAGGCGGGCCTTCCATTCCCGCTTGCTCTCGTAAACCGCATGTTTTCCAGGCTTTTCGACGAGTGACATATGGCTGTCAATGCCGTCCGGCTTGATTCTTGGGGCCAGTTGTTCGGGCAACGGGAAAGCCTGCTCGCAGGCACGGGCGATCGCGCGGCGGTAGGCGGCCACGTCATACAGGCCGCCGGGCTTTCGCTTGGGGTGTTTCTTTTTTCGGCAAACTTGCGACGGCTGCACCTTGCTCTTGCGGTGCTCGCGCATGACCCGGAGACGTTCCGCCTCCGCCTCTTGCGGCGAGAACAGGTGCGCTTGCAGGTTCGTTTTCAGGTACGGCTTGACGATCTCCTGGGCACGTGGACCGAGATAGATTTCCCGCCGGTGACCGCGATGTTCGTTCTTGTGGGATTCCGGCTTGTAGACCCATATCCGCCCGCTCGTGTCCAGGTCGGCAGCACGCATGATGCACAATTCGCCGGGCCGGGCGCCGGTGAGCAGTTGCAAGTCGATCAGCGTTTCGACCTGGCCGGAGACGTAGGGACGGACCGCGTTAACGAGCGCTTCCGAGACGGGGCGGACAGGCTCGGTTTCCCTGGCCTCCGACCGGCCGCGCTGCAGTCCACGGACCGCCAGCAGACCGTGGTACACCGACGGCGGGATCAGTTCATTTTCGGTCGCCCAGCGGAACATCCGCTTGACCCGTTCCATGCGGTGGTTGACCACGCCCCGGCTGAGCTTGTTTTGCGGCCCATACTTCGGGTTCACATACCCGCCAACCATCATCTGCCGAACGGCCTTATACTTCAGCGGGCCGAAGTCCACGGCCGGCAGGGCGCCGTACAGGTGATTCAGCGGGCGTAGGCTCTGCCGGCACTCGCTGACTTCGCTCGTCTGGGTTCCATCGGCCTTGCGGTAGTGCATCTGTGCCCACGGCCAGTAGGCGGCGATGACTTCCGCCACGGTGACGGCTGACGTTGCCGGAGGCCGCCTGCCGGCGGCGAGCCATTCGGCGATGCGCCGGTCATACTCGGCCCTGGATTCCTTCGTTCCGTGGCGGCCAAGGTAAATGTCCTTGCCGTTCAGGGTGACCACGGCCTGGCCGGTTGGTTTGTGCTTGCGATATTTTGGCTGCCGGTTCCGGCGGGCCAGCTGCCCGTCTGAGCCGCGCTGGGGCGGCTGGACGGGGCGACTTTCGCTTTTGGCAGGTGGACCAGGCAGAAACGATCCTGGGCGTTCCTGGGGCAAATTGCAAGTGCTTGCAAGGCTTAACATGGCGGCTCCTTGGAATGAAATCCGGTAGTCTACCGGCTCTCGCCATTCTTCGGGCCGCACTATCCGACGCGGACAGGTACGCTTAACTTGCGTTCGGCGTGAACTTTGGGGAAACTGGGCGCTAAGGGACTCGAACCCCTGACCTCATGGGTGTGATCCATGCGCTCTAGCCAACTGAGCTAAGCGCCCTATTCCATGAAATTAGTGGGAGAGGAAGATGCCGTCAAGGGCAGAGGGGTGGTAGTAACCCCCCACGCGGCTGCACCGCGAGACATCCCCAAGGAACTGTACCAAAATGGTGCGCGCTGTACTACGGCGCTTTACAGTTCCTTGGGAGGCACACTCCGTGTGCAGCGTGAGGTAACGGCACACGGAGTGTGCCTACTACAATTACGCTTGGACCACGGCGCCGGCCAGGTAAGCGCGCAAGTCGCAAAAGATCTGGTCGCACAGAGCGCGCCAGGCGGGGTTGGCCGCGGCGTTGCGGTCGGGCGAACGCATGAGGGCGGTGACCTGGAGCAGGCTTTGTTGCAAGGGGTTGGCGCGTTCGAGGCGCAGCTCGAGATCGACCAAGCTGTCGCGTCGGCCAAGGCCGATCCAGGCCAAGGGGCCGCGCGGGACCTGGTAGACGCTGCCCTTGCCGCCCAGGCGGACGCGGATCATGCCGGGCACGCTTTCCATCACTTCGCCGCCGACGTCCTGCACGAAGCCGCGCAGCTTGTAACTGGCGATGGCATCGGGCATCCAGGCTTCCAGATGGTACACGACCACTTCGGGATCGTAGGGCAGCGGGGCCTTGCCGTTGGCCGGCGTTTCGGGGGCGGCCGCTTCGGTTTCGGCGGCGGGGGCCTGCGGGCTTTGCGGAACGTCTTCCTGGCCCAGGGCGGCTTCATAGCGTTCCCACAACTCGCGGGCGCTGGCGGGCCGGTCGGCCGGATTCTTGGCCAGGCAACTACGGACGACGGCTTCAATGGCGGCCGACACCGAGCCGGCGCCCACCGCGTTGAACGCCGGCGGCGGTTCGGTGGCATGGGCCAAAAGCACGTCCATGGTTTCCGCGCCGGTGAAGGGCAGCCGGCCGGTCAACAACTCGAAGATGATGATGCCCACGCTGTACAAGTCGCTGCGGTGGGTCAATTCCTCGCCGCGGACCTGCTCGGGCGAAATGTATCCCGGCGTGCCGACGGCGAAATCGGTCCCGGTATCGCAAACCTTCTTTTGCGACAGGGGATGGGAATCCACCAGCTTGGCCAGGCCGAAATCCATGACCTTGATTTTTTCATAGGGCGTATCCGGATCGACGACCATCAAGTTGGCGGGTTTCAAATCGCGATGGACGATGCCGGCGGCATGGGCGGCTTGCAGGGCCTCGCACAGCTGGCTGAGCAGCCGGCCGACTCGCGCCGGGCCCAGCCGCATGTTGCGTTCCAGCAAGGTGTCCAGGGTGATGCCGCGAATGTATTCCATGACGATGCACGGCCCCTGCGGATCGGTGAGCGAAGCGTCGTACAGGGTCACGACATACGGATGCTGGAAGCGGGCCATGAGGAGGGTTTCGCGCTGAAAGCGCTCGCGAAACTTGGGGTCCAGAGCGACGTGGTCGTGCATGACCTTGACCACGACCTGCCGGCCCAGGTCGGTCTGGCGGGCCAGATACACCCGGCCCATGCCTCCTTCACCCAGCAGTCGAATCGTCTCGTAGCGCCCCAGAAAAGTACGGCCCAACATGCGAATCCCCGGAGAAAAGGTCTATAATCTAAGGCAAGTGTAGGTTACATTTTGGGGACTTTGGAATGCAACCGGAGGAATTCTGATCGGAGTGACAAGCAAGCTCTTTAGTTAGGACCTCCGGTTAGTTAGTTATCAAAGCTTCACCCGGTACACACCCACCCTGGCGTGAGTGGCAACAACCTAAATCAGATTGGGACAATAACTTGTAAACACCAATTGCCCCACTCGCGTCAAATAAGGTCACGCCCAAAAACTCCTTACCCAGGTCCCGGGCCTCTCTGAGTTTGCCATTCACCAATAAAGGACGGAATAGTATACCCTTTTAATTAAAGCGACTTTAAAACTCTCTAACTGCCGGAAGCATGGCAGAAGGACGTGACGTAAGTTAAGATATGAATGAGAGTTAGTATTAAGGACTGGTCGGAGACAGGAAAAGGTGCTCCCCGGCACTCCCCTTCCTTGCGAAATGGCGTGACTGAACACTTTCTCCTGTAGGTTGACCTTATAAGTGACACTTTTGCGGATACCTTCACAGGCCGAAGGGCACGAATCCGGCCCAGACCTTTGGCTGGGGCTCTCCGCGCCTGTACTTGTTTCCGGGGAATCTCCTTTCCCTGGGGAAACGGTTCTGCTAGCCTTTCAGTTTCAGGTTG
>CAZFGM010000228.1:0-10077 GCA_964518515.1 uncultured Alcaligenaceae bacterium
GCTAAACGTAAACCAGACCCGCTTGCAGGAATCGGCAAAAGACATAAGCAAAACACGGATGGTTTTTCAATCGGGGGCGGCAATGTCCTTCGCGAACCAGGTGGCCATCATCACGGGGGCGTCCAGCGGCATGGGTTGGGCGCTGGCGAAGGTGCTGGCCGAGCAGCACTGCCAGGTCGGCCTGCTCGCCCGCCGCCAGGAAAAACTCGAAGCCCTGACGGCGGAAATTCGCCACGCGGGCGGCCGGGCCGCCTGGGCCGTCGCCGACGTCAGCGACCGCCACCAGACCCTGAACGCCATCGCTGGCTTGCGGCAGGAACTTGGGCCCGTCGATTTATTGATCGCCAATTCCGGCGTCGGCCAGCCGACCACGGTGGAGCCATTGAACGTGCCCGAAGTTGAGCACATGTTCCGCGTCAACACCCTGGGCGTGATCTACGCCATCGAGGGGGTGCTGCCGGAAATGCTCGTGCGCGGCCGCGGCCACCTCGCCGCCGTGTCCAGCCTGGCGGCCTACAAGGGCCTGCCCGGAGAATCCGGTTACTGCGCCAGCAAGGCCGCCGTCAACGTCTACCTGGAGGGCCTGCGCATCCAGCTCCGCCACCGCGGCATCGCCGTCACCACGATTTGTCCCGGTTTCGTCGAGACGCCGATGATTGAGCACGATACTCACCCCAAGCCCTGGCTGATGAGCGCCGACAAGGCCGCGCGCAAGATCGTCCGCGCCCTCCGCAAAAAACGCAAGGTGTACAACTTCCCCTGGCAGACGAGCTTTCTCTTGCGCTTCGCCGGCTGGGCGCCGGACTGGCTGGTGGCCCGCGTCTTCGGTCGCGTAAAACCGCCGGGTTGAATTGGCGGCGGCTAGGCCGTGTTGTAGTGCCGAGCGGCTGGAAGTATCATGAGGAAAAGGAGGACGCTTACCATGGGCGAAACACCGCAAAAGTGGAAATATTTGGAGCGCAGACCCGGATCAAGCTACCAGCAGCTGTGCATCAAAGGGAAACGCATCTGGGCGTGGACACTTTACTGCGAGTTCATGAATGAGAAAGAGCCGCGCACGCCGCAGCAACTCGCCGAGGACTTCGATGTCTCCCTGGAAGCGGTTCAGGAGGCTATTGCGTATTGCCAGAGCGACCCCCCGGAAATCCGCGCGGACAAGCGCAAAGATGACTTGCTGGCCGAGGCGACCGGCATGAGTGACCCCGCCTACAAATACAGCGGCAAGTACAAGCCCCTCACGCCTGAAGAACGTGCGAGGCTCGGGCTATGAGGATTTACCTCGACGACGACAGCGTTGATGCCAACTTGATCCGTCTGCTTCGCCGTCACAAACACGATGTCCAGGTTCCCGCGGATGTCGGGATGGTCGGGCGAAAGGACCATGCCCACCTTGCCTACGCCATCCGAAACCAGCGAGCCATCCTGACCCGAAATTACCGTGACTTCGACGAGTTGCATGATCTCGTTGTTGTGGCCTCGCAAGGTCATCATTGCGGAATTCTGGTCGTTCGCTACGACGACAATCCGCGAAACAACATGTCTGTGGCTAAAATCGCCCGCGCCATTCGTAACCTGGAGAGCTCCGGCGTTGCCATCCCTGACGTGTATCACGAGTTAAACCACTGGCAATAAGGCAAACGGCAGAAGTAATTTATCCGAAGAACGGCTTACGCCGCGACGCTCACCTAGGGTTGTCGAAACCATAGCTTCCTGAAATAATCACCGCCGGAAACATGGGTGACGACGAGACCGAGCCATGACCTTACCCCTGGACCAGAAAACCATCGCCCTGGCCGAAGGCCGGCAACTGGAAGAGTTGGCCCAGATGCTCGAGCGCGAGGGCGCCACGCCCCTGTGCTGTCCCCTGGTCAGCATTGTCGACGCCCCGGATGCCGCACCGGTGATTGCGTGGCTCCACGACCTGATCGCGCGGCAATTCGCCTACGTCGTTCTTTTTACCGGCGAAGGACTGCGCCGCCTGCTGGGATTCGCCGAGCGCCAGGAGTTGCGCGATGCCGCCATCGAGGCTCTGGCCGAAACCCGCACCGTGACGCGCGGCCCCAAGCCGGTGCGGGCACTCAAGGAAATCGCTTTGAAACCGACGCTGGTGGCCCAGACGCCGACCACCGACGGCGTCATCGAGGTCTTGCGGTCTCAGCCGCTTCAAGGGCAAACGATCGGCGTGCAACTTTATCCCACCAATCTCCCCGGGGAAAGAGGGCCGCTGGTGGATTTCCTGGAACAGGCCGGGGCCAAAGTGCGAACCGTGATACCTTATGTGTATGCTCCGGCCAGCGACACGGACCGCGTGGTGGACCTCTTGAACCGCATGGCCCAGGGCAGCGTGGCCGCCATCGTCTTCACCAGCGCGCCGCAGGTGGACCGGCTATATGAAGTGGCCGCCGACCGGGGGGTGATGGAAATGTTGCGCCAGGGGTTGTCGCGCACCGCGGTGGCCGCGGTCGGCCCGGTGGTGGCCGACAATTTGCGGCAGCGCGGCGCCCGCGTGGACATCGTTCCGGAGCAAGGCTTTGTCATGAAGAACCTGGTTTTGCAAATCAAGCGTGCCTTGGGCCACGAGGGAGGAGGGTGAGCCATGCCGCCGTTTCGCCGCGTGGAAGCTGCCCGGGCCGGTCCCCTGGCTTTGGGAATCCTGGTGCCGCCGGGGCCGCGAACGCAGGTCATTTTGCGGCCGCGAGCCCTGGAATGGGACCTGTTGCCCAGCGCGGACGAGAACGGTGCTTTTGCCCATTTTGCGCGGGAGGAAGCCGCCGCCGTGGCTCGGCGAGTTTTTCAGGCCCTGGAACAGGCCGCCATCGAGGGCATGGATCGACTGCAAACTCTGCCAAACTCTAAGGGTGGCTTTCACGTGGCCACCGCCGCCGGCGGTTTTTTTTGGTTGGTGTGCTTGCGGCTTCCGGGAAAACCCTACCAGCCGCAAGTCTTTGCCACCGCCGCGGAAGCCCAGCAGGCCGTGAATCAGCTCCGCCCCTACGTATGTCCCGCCGCGGATGCCACTCAGGAATATTATTTCAATACGCAGAATTTTTCGCGGTGAATTTTACCATTTTCTGCACAACTGATTTTGCAGGTGGAAAGGGTTGGTTTTTTCACCTTTGACCTGTAATATCCGGTCCGGCATGTCCAGCGTGGTCGTGTCGATAAACGCTTTCAAATTTGCAGCACCTTCCAAACTTCCGTTTCCGGGACATCGTCATAAAGGGCCGCTTCGCCTAATTGTTTGGGCAAGATGAAGCGCAGGCGGCCGCCGAGGGCTTTTTTGTCGGTGCGCATGGCGGCCAGCAAGTCCGCGGTCGGCGCGGGTGGAGCCGTGGGCAGGCCGAACGCCTCCAGCAAGGTTTTCTGCCGCCCGGTGATTTCCGGCCCGATCAAGCCGCGGCGCTCGGCCAGCCGGCTGGCGCAGATCATGCCGGCGGCCACCGCTTCGCCGTGCAGCCAGCCGCCGTAGCCGGCCGCTGTCTCGAAGGCGTGGGCGAAGGTGTGGCCGTAGTTCAGCACCGCCCGCAGCCCGGTTTCCTCGCGCTCGTCCTGCTCGACAATGCCCGCTTTGAGACGGCAGCAGCGGAGGACCACCTCCTGAACCACGGCCGCGTCCCGCTGCAATAAGCCGGTAATGTTCGCTTCCAGAAAAGCGAACAAAGCGGGGTCGAGGATAACGCCGTACTTGACGACTTCGGCCAGGCCGCTGCGATATTCCCGGTCGGGCAAGGTGTCCAGCGTGGCCGTGTCGATCCACACGCCGACTGGTTGATGGAAGGCGCCGATGAGGTTTTTGCCGCGCGGATGGTTGACGGCGACCTTACCGCCGACGGAGCTGTCCACCATGGCCAGGAGCGTGGTGGGCACCATGAGAAGGGGAAGGCCGCGGTTGAAAGTGCTGGCGACGAAGCCCGCCAGGTCGCCGATGACGCCGCCGCCCACCGCCACCACCAGCGTTTTGCGGTCGGCCTGGAAATCGACCAGGCGATCGTACAACTCCATGGCCACGGCCAGGGATTTTTGCCCTTCGCCGGACGGCCGCATGGCCAGCGTGGCGTGCAACCCGACTTGGTCGAGAGCGGCGGCCACGACCTGGGCATGAGCCGCCACCGCCTCATCGCAAACCACAAAAGCCTTGCTGCCGGAAACCCGCTCCCGCGCAAACGGCCCCACCCCGCCCAGATCGCCGTGCGTGACGGCGATGTTGTAACTGCGTTCCAGAAGGTTGACGCGAAGGGAATGCATAGAGAGTCGCCGCCCCGAAAGTCACGCTTTTCCACTTTTATTCAATCTAACTCCTTCTCAAGTCATTGCTTTATCGTCACCTTTTTCTGGTCCGCCAGGATTCGGATGTACTCCTCCACGCGCTCAAGATTCCCTTTCCACCTCTGCAAACGAGGCGAAGTGAAATGATTCAGCCTCACGGTTTTACCTAATTGAAAAAATACGCCCGTTTCCTTGGCGTCCTTCAATCCGCGGACGGCGTCCAAGTGTGCGAACAGAAACGTGCGCTTCGATGCCGTATCGGTTATAACTGCTCGAAGCGGAATAGCGTTGCCCCAAAGACATCGCATGCTCCAAAGAAAGTTCTCCTCTTCTGCCACAAACAGCGCACCGCTCTTGGTGACAAAGAAATAATCGTTTTTTTCGTATCCGTCCGGTGAACTCCGTTTCTCAACATACGCACAAAATGGTTCTCGAAAATGAGCAGGAAGCGCGCTACCCTTTGTCCATTTAGTCTCCCAGTATCCGGTCATGCGAATCCCAATGAGGGCGGGCTGTTTCTTTTGACGCTTTAGCCTTTTCCCCTTTCCGTGCCAAATGGTGACCTCGGAACCGCTACGAACAAAACAAAGTAATTCTGCGGCATCTCTCGGGACAATCGCCGTGTTGACAACGTTCTTTGGGTAAGTAAAGCCGCCGATGAGCTTTACTTGATCATAAGCTTCCGAGGAGGCGCCTTCGATGTTCCACCAATTGCGAAAAAACTCCCACCTCAAGAACGCTTGGTCATCAAGTTTAACATCAATTCCTTTGTATTCGGTTGGATATTTTTTAGCCAGTGCACCTCTACGGTCCTTAAAATCTGGTGCGTAATAGGGCAGATCCTCTTCCGGAATTCGTAATATCTGGTCCCAGTCAACTCCCTGAAATCGAATTTCAATATCGAAGTGGCCCCAAAAGCAGCCATGGGCAAGTTGCCAACAATTCCAATTCTCCGCCCAAGGGTAAAGCAAGTACTTTCTCGTCGAATTAGCCTTGCCAGCCTTTGTATCTGCGGTTTTCGTCACTAGAAGCAACCACGACCTTTTACCATCTCCAACTTTATCCTGGATGACGGTGTAAATCTGCCCTTCGTGCAGATAACCCAGAAGGGGCGGCGATGAAGCAACTGGTTTTAATGTTGACAACCAGAAAAGCAAGGAGATTACCATTTTTCACCCGTCGGCCCAGAGGGAGAATGGGGTGGTTGACTTTCACAAGTTGATAATGGAAGTGGAGACTCATTCAGGAAGTTCATTGAGGGTTGTCCACAAAACTAAAGATAACCCGGTGAGGGTCGAAGCCGGCGGCCAGCAGTTTCTGGATAACTTCTTCCCTGTCCTTGCCACTGGCCAGGATTTTGTCCCCCTGCCAGCTGAACGCCACATACAAACCAGCATTCTGGGCCAGTTGGTCCGGCGAAAATTTCCGGCTGTTTTCAAAATACTCCGGTCCAAGCCAGGGAATGTGGGGGAACTCGGTTGGGGGCGAACCAGTGGATGGAAGATCGGCCATGACAGTCCCGCCTGTCGAATGAAAGAGCCATTAATATACCGCGAGCGGTAAGGATTGATACACTATTATAGCTCCATGGCCACGGCCAGGGATTTTTGCCCTTCGCCGGACGGCCGCATGGCCAGCGTGGCGTGCAACCAGCGGCAAAGTCTGTAAAAAATCCGAAGCGGCTTTTTCGTACTCCGCCGCGGTCAACGCCATCCGCTTCGACATGATGCGTCCTCCCTTGAATTCCTTCCTGGATTTTACTCTCGCACCTGGCCATCGCCATAGACAATATACTTGTGGCTGCACAGTTCCTCTAAACCGCACGGCCCGCGGGCGTGAAACTTGTCGGTGCTGATGCCGATCTCGGCGCCCAGGCCGAACTCGAAACCGTCATGGAAGCGCGTGCTGGCGTTGACCAGCACCGCCGCGGAATCCACCGCCGCCGTGAAGCGCCGGGCGGCGGCCAGGTCGCGCGTGACGATTGCTTCCGTATGTTGCGAGCTATATCGGGCGATGTGGTCGATCGCCTCGTCCAGAGAATCCACCACCTTGACGCTGAGGATTAGATCGAGGAACTCGGCGGCGTAATCGGCGTCGCTGGCCGGTTTCGCCTCGGGAACGAGCCGGCGGGTGCGGTCACAGCCGCGCAGCTCGACGCCTTTCGCCCGCAAGGCGGCGGCGGCGCGGGGCAGAAATTGCGGGGCGACCTCGGCATGGACCAAGAGGCTCTCGGCGGCGTTGCACACGCCGGGCCGCTGGCACTTGGCATTGACCAGAATATTTTCCGCCATGTCCAGGTCGGCGGCGCGATCAACGTAGACGTGGCAGTTGCCCATGTGGTGCTTGAGCACCGGCATGGTCGCTTCCTCGGCGACGCGGCGAATCAAGCTTTCGCCGCCGCGCGGAATGACCAGATCGATGAACTGGTCCAGCCGGAGCAAGTGACCGACGGCGGCGCGATCGGGCGTGGTCACCACCTGCACCGCATCGCGCGGCAGGCCGGCGGCGGCCAGGGTGTCCTGCAAGAGGTGGAACAGAGCGGTATTGGAGTGCAAGGCTTCCTTGCCGCCGCGGAGGATGATGGCGTTGCCGCTCTTGACGCACAGGCCGGCGGCGTCCACCGTGACATTCGGCCGGGATTCGTAGATGAAGAAGATCACGCCCAGCGGTACGCCGACTTTGAGGACTTGTAAGCCATTGGGCCGGATGTTGCTGTAGAGAACTCGGCCAACCGGATCGGGCAGGGCGGCGATCTCGCCCAGGCCAGCGGCGGCGGCGCGGAGTCGCTCAGGGGTAAGGCGCAGGCGATCAATCTGGGCCGCCGACAAACCGTTATCCCGCGCGGCGCTTAGATCTTGCTCGTTGGCCGGCAGAACCCCGGCCGCTCGCGTTTCCAGCGCCAGGGCGGAATCGAGTAGCCAGCGATTCTTTTTTTCACCGCTGGCCAGGGCGAGTTCACGAGCGGCACCCCGAGCGCGTCGGCCGAGGTCTTCGCAATAGGTTTGTAAATCCATGTGTGATGCTCTGTGGTCAGAATACATGTCCCTTGGGTTGCGTCGTCTAAGCTCGCTCGGCGGTTTCGCGTCGGCCCCTGATCTTTGTTACGCGAAACCGCCGAGCGAGCTTCATTCACGCAGCCGAGGGACAAATCGCTGCGTGGGACTTTAACGACGCGAAACCGCCGAGCGAGCTTCATTCACGCAGCCGAGGGACAAATCGCTGCGGGGGACAATCTTTACTTATCTTGCTCGCTAATGGTTGGTTCCACTGGTTCCAGGGTAAACGCCACCAGCGGCGGATTGTCGGAAACCGCCTGGAAATCCCGGGGTAATTGTAACCGAACGGGGAGCAAATTTCTGCCCTGGCCGAGGTTGCTGACGGTGAGATCGACAAAGGCCTGGACCGGGGGGATTTCCTCGCCGGCGGGGCCGCGAATATGGATGGCGATTTTGCCCGCCTGGGACCCGGCGAATTTCGGCCGCCAGGGGAAATTCGGCGGGCACAAGAAGTGCACCGGAACGTCGCTGAGCTGGTAGGTTTTTTGCCGCGGCCGGACCCGGCAGCTGAAGGTCACTTTCTTGGGCGTGATTTGCAGGGCCTGGCCGTCGCTTTCGGCCACCAGGGCCACCTGGCCGCGAACCACGTCTTCCTTGCCTTCCGGAGCGTCCGGCGACGGCGTCAAGGGATAGGCCTGCGTCGGTATGCTCCACAAGCGGTCGAGCACTTCCTTGGGGCCGCGCACCACCACGGCGGGCGGCTCCAGCTTGATCTGGCTGATGCGGGCATCGCCGACGTATTCCAGGCGCACCGCCAGCTGCCGTTCGACCAGGCGATGAACGGTATACGAGATGGTGTTGCCCTGTTCGGAAAGAACGGCGACGACGCCGGGCGGGACGGGAATATGGGCGGCTTCCACGCGCACGCCATCGCGGTAGCTGCTGTCGTTTTGCCGCTCTTCGGGCACGGCCAGGGTGAACGAGGCGCGGACCTGGCCGCGCTGCAATTGCCGGCGCAGCTCGCGCAAGCGCGCGGGCGGGCCGGTGAACGAGGTGATCACTCGGCTGGAGCCATGGACTTCGAGATCGTACTGGCCGGCGTAGGCTGGCCCCAGCTGGATTTGCACCGGAATGGCCACCTGATCCAGCGTGTCCCGGTCGCGGCTGCGCGTATACAGCCAGACCAAAACCGCCAGGCCCAGCGCGACCAGCATTTCCAGGCCGAGGCGGCGCAGCCGCCGCATGGCTTTCCACACGCGCCGGCCGGAGGCTGTCAAGGTCATGCTTTCCTCTTTCCCCAATCCAACTACCTACCGATGCGATTATTAAAGATTTAAAACAAACAAGAAATCATTGCCAATTGCCAATTACCAATTGCCAATTTTGAAGAGAACCCAAGTCTTTACCGCCGCTGCCGAGATTTGCAAATGTAAATAAATTGACAATTGACAATTGGCAATTGGCAATTGGCAATGTTTCTTCAATGCCGGATCGCGTTCAGGACGGTCGTCAGCCGGCGATGGACGCTCTCCGGCGGTACCGGTTCCAGGCGCCCGCTCAGGGCCAGCGAAATCCGCCCGGTTTCCTCGCTCACGACCAGGACGATGGCATCGGTCTGCTCGCTGAGGCACTGGGCGGCGCGGTGGCGCATGCCGAGCTGCACGTCCGCCGGGTGCGACAGTTGATCCATGCTTTTCATGGGCAACTGGCAGGCGGCGGCCGCGATGCGCCCCTGAACCAGAATGATCGCCCCGTCGTGCAGCGGGCAGGCGGGATAAAAGATCGTGTGCACCAGGGCCGGCGTGAGCTGGCCGTCAATGACTTCGCCCGTTTCGATGATGGGTGTCAGGCTCACCTCGCCCTGGATGGCGATGAGGGCGCCGATCTTGCCTTGGGACATGGCCACGGCGCATTCGGCCAGACAGTCGGCGATGGACTGACCCGAGGTTTTGCCCTGCCGCCACAGCCGGGCCCGGCCCAGCAGCATCAGGCCGCGGCGCAACTCCGGTTGAAAGATGATGACCGTGCCCAAAAGACCGAGGATCAGGACGTAATCAAGAATGGTGCCGAGTTCCGTGTAATCCAGATGGGCCAGAACGACTTGCACGATCAGAAACAGACCCACGGCCACCAGGGCCAATCCCCGGCCGATGAACGACCCCGAGCCGCAGGTTTTACCGAGCAGGCGCCAGACGCCGAACAGGACCACCGTCAGCACGGCGATCTGCACCAGATCGCTGGGTCCCATCGCCTGAAAGAGTTGGGCCAGGCGTCCTGCCACGGGAACATCCTCAGTGCCTTCCCCCAGGGTTCGAAGACTGGCCCTGGGGCTGGTAATTCCTCAAGCCCGCAGGCGAGTCTTCGAGCCTGCGGGGTTCGGGCGCTCCTTACTTTTCCCATTCCTGAAGGGCCGCACAAACCGTCACGGCATCGCGCGTTTCGGCCACGTCATGCACCCGGACGATTTGTACCGCCCGCTTGGCCTGGGCATAGCACACGGCGGCCAGCGAGGCCGGCAGCCGCCTCTCGAGCGGCCGGTCCAGCAGTTTGCCCAGGAATCCCTTGCGCGACACGCCCAGGCACACCGGCCGGCCGAGCCGCTGAAACTCGCCCAGCCGGGCCAGGATTTCCAGGTTGTGGTCGCGCGTCTTGCCGAAGCCGATGCCCGGATCCAGGGCGATCTTTTCGCGAGCCAATCCTCGAGCGTTCACGGCGGCGATCCGTTCCTCGAAGAAGCGGGCAATGTCCGCCACCACGTCGTCGTAGCGCGGATCGAGTTGCACGGTAGACGGCGTTCCATGCATGTGAAGATAGG
>CAZFGM010000229.1:0-10075 GCA_964518515.1 uncultured Alcaligenaceae bacterium
TTTCCGGATCAGATCCCTTGTTGGCCAAGTCAGTTTGAGTAGGCCAACAAGGGAAGAAGTAGCGGTTTGGCCGATCGGGAAGGAAAAAAAACCCAACCAAACCGAAAAATAGAACTTGGTAAGCCGGGCAAATTACCGGATTCCCGCGCGCTCGGCGTTTACCTGAAAGCGCTTTTGTGCTAGACGTCCCCCACTCCTTGCCGCGCCTTTTGGCCGCCTTCTGGGAAAGGGAAACATGGCCCGAACTCATACCGACCGAGAGTGGGAATATTTCGCCCGGACCGATCCTTACTGGGCGGTAATCACCAAGGAGAAGTACCGAAGGAAGAACTTAACGGCCCAGGCGGTGGAAGAGTTCTTTGCCCAGGGGGAGAACTACATCGCCTTCGTGTTGGACGCTATCCGCCGGCAAATCGCTACGGATTTCGCTCCCTGCACGGCGCTGGACTTTGGCTGCGGCGTCGGCCGGCTGATCTTGCCGCTGGCCCGGCGGTGCCAGCGAGTCGTGGGCCTGGATGTCGCCGACACGATGCTGCAGGAAGCCCGGCAGCGCTCTGCCGCCCTGGGCCTGTCCAACGTACACTTCTTGAAAAGCGACGATCAATTATCCGCCCTGGAAGGCACGTTTGATCTGGTGCACTCGTTCATCGTATTTCAACACATTCCTTGTTCGCGTGGCGAACACCTGTTCCGCCTTCTGCTCGAGCGGCTGAACGACGGCGGCGTGGGGGTCATGCATTTCACCTATGCCCAGGAAGCGAAGACCGCGACCGCGTTGGGGACGTGGCTTTATGGCTTGACCCGGGGGATCTGGCGCGGCGGCCGCCGCTTCCTGCAAGCACTGGGAATGTGGAAACCGACCATGCAGATGAATGCCTATCTTCTCAATTCCCTCTTTAGGACACTTCAACAAGCCGGGGTCCGCCGTCTGCACGTGGAATATACCAACCATGGCGGATGCTTGGGCGTGCTCCTGTTCTTCCAGAAGCAGGCGGGAGATTCGTATCGCACTTAAATTCGAATCGTTTTTTCAGAATCTATGGCGGGTGCCATGGGTGGCACCCAGCACGATGTTGGCGCAAAAAAAAAGCCATGGTATTAAACGATGATTCGGATTTGATCAGGCCGCCAGGCGAGCGCGCTGACGGAGGAAAGCGGCGCAGCTTTGCATCACGCGGCGCTGCTGGTCGGCGGTGATTTCCGGAAACATCGGCAAGGCCAGGACGGTGCGGCAGGCCTCCTCGCTGGCCGGGAAATCGCCGGGCCGGTAGCCCAGATAGCTCAGGCATTCCTGCAAGTGCAAGGGAATGGGGTAATAAATCTCGCAGCCGATCTTGTCCGCGCGCAGGTGCTGCATCAGGGCGTCGCGCTGGCCCCGGTTCACCCGCACCACGTACTGATTGAACACGTGGCGCTGCTGTGGTTGTACGGTGGGCCGGGCCAGGAACTGGCCGAGGCCATGCTCGTCGATCAAGGCGTCGTAGCGGCGGGCGGCGGTTTGCCGCGCTGCCGACCAGCGCTCCAGGTGGGGCAATTTCACGCGCAGCAGGGCGGCCTGGATTTCATCGAGGCGGGCATTCCAGCCCATATACTTGTGGTGGTAGCGGGGTTCCATGCCGTGGGTCCGCAGGCAGCGCAGATGCTCGGCCCAGCCGGGATCGTTGGTGACGACCATGCCGGCGTCGCCGTAGGCGCCGAGGTTTTTCGACGGATAAAAGCTGAAGCAGCCGATGGCGCCCAGCGTGCCGCTACGCCTGCCGTGGTATTCGGCGCCGATGGCCTGGGCCGCATCCTCAATGATCGGCAGATTATGGCGTTCGGCCACTTTCCCCAGGGAATCCATGTCGGCGAATTGCCCGTACAGGTGCACGACCATGATGGCCTTGGTCCGCGGGGTGATCTTGTTTTCCACCTGGATGGGATCGATGTTGCAGGTAACCGGATCGATGTCGGCAAACACCGGCCGGGCGCCCGCGCGGCACACCGCACCAACGGTGGCGAAAAACGTGAACGGCGGCAAGATCACCTCATCCTCCCGGCCGATGCCCAGGGTGTGCACCGCCAACAGCAGCGCATCCGAGCCCGAGGAGCAGCCGATTCCGTATCCGGCCCCGCAATACCGCGCGATCTCCTCTTCCAGGGCGGCCACTTCCGGCCCCAGGATGACCTGGCCCGACTTGAGCACGCGGGCCACCGCCTGCTGGATCTGTTCTTCCAGCGCGCGGTACTGGCCGTGCAAATCACACAAGGGAACCCCTAGCGTCAGGGACATAATCCAACTCTCCAGGATTGAAGTGGCCCCTTTCGGGGCAGATGAAACATTGCCAATTGCCAATTACCAATTGCCAATTGCCAATTTTGGAAGCGCTTCAAACAAGGTGTTGCAATAGGCACCACTTTTTTTCAATTGGCAATTGGCAATTGGTAATTGGTAATTGGCAATTCTTGATTATCGGTTTGCCAAAACTTTATCGTGGCGCCCCGGAAAGTATTCCGCCGGGTCTTATCTGTCAAGGCGGTCCAGTTCGCCTTGACCCTGATGGCCGGTTTGCCCCATAATTCCGCCGTTTGGCGGGACCGGTGCGCGGCAAAATGGCTAGGATGGGAAAATGGCAACGCTTCACGACTTTCGCGGCTACGCCAACGGCGACACCGACGTTGTGCTCGAACGCGTGGGCCGTTCCCCCGCCGAACGGGTGCGGGTTTTGCAACATCTTCTCGGCGAAGCCGCCTGCCGCCACCTTGGCATCTATCCTCTGCCCGCCAACTTCAAGCTGTCGGTCGTCATTCCGGTATACAACGAGAAGCGCTGGCTGCGCGAGGTGGTCCGCCGGGTTGACGCCGTGCCCATTCCCAAGGAAATCATCCTCGTCGATGATGGCAGCACCGACGGTACGCGCGACATCCTCAAGACGCTGCCACAGGACTATCAAGTCATTTACCAGCCGCACAACCAGGGCAAGGGGGCGGCCCTGCGCGCCGGCTTCCAGCAGGCCACGGGAGACGTCATCCTCATCCAGGACGCCGACCTGGAATACGATCCGGCGGAATATCCCCGCCTGTTGCGGCCGATCCTGGAAGATCGCGCAGACGTCGTCTTCGGCTCGCGCTTCGTCGGCGAAAGCCACCGCGTGTTGTATTTCTGGCACTACGTGGCCAACAAGGTTTTGACCACGCTGTCCAACCTGTTCACGAGCCTCAACCTCACGGACATGGAAACCTGCTATAAAGTGTTTCGCCGCGAGGTGCTGCACGATCTCACCTTGAAGTCCAATCGCTTCGGCTTCGAGCCGGAGTTTACCGCCAAGGTCGCCAAGCGCCGCCCGGCCTGGCGCATCTACGAAGTGCCCGTCAGCTATTCCGGCCGCACCTATGAGGAAGGCAAGAAGATCGGTCTGAAGGACGCCGTGCAGGCGTTTTACTGCATCGTGCGTTACGGATTGTTTGGTTAACCTTGGACCTTTGAAGACTGGGGCAAAATCCGAAATCCGAATATCGAAATCCGAAACAAATTCGAAATCCCAAATTCGAAATACGAAATTAGCGGGCTCTCCGGTTTCGAATTTGGATTTTTGAATTTCGGATTTGTTTCGGATTTCGATATTCGGATTTCGAATTTGGCTTCAACCAACATCTCCTCGGAACGGAGTCCTATCCATGCGTGCCTTTTCCCTGGCGCTGGCCGCGGGCCTGGCGCTGCACTTGTCCACGTCCGTCCAGGCCGCGGCCGATCTGCGGTTTTTCGACGACGCGCCCTTGCAGGCGGTGCAGTTCATCAATCCCCAGGAGGGCTGGGCCGTCGGCGATGAAGGCGTGGTCTGGAAAACCATCGACGGCGGCAAGACCTGGGAACGCATGCCGACCGGCACGCGGGCGTCGCTGCGCGACCTGCATTTCGTCAACGCCTTGTTCGGCTGGGTGGTCGGCCGGGAGGAATTGCCGCACGGCGGCGGCAGCGTCGGCGTCTTGCTGTTTACCCGCGACGGCGGCTGTTCCTGGCAGAAACTGCTGGAAAATGCCTTGCCCGGCCTCAATCGCGTCCGTTTCGTGGATGCCAAGACCGGCTTCTTGTTCGGCGACGGCACCGACCAGTTTCCTTCCGGGGTGTTCAAGACGCCGGATGGTGGGCGGTCGTGGGAACCGCTGGCAGGCCCGCGCGCGACCAGCTGGCTGGCCGGCACGTTCACCGATGAGCCGGCCGGCATCCTGGTCGGCGCCTGGAGCCGGCTCGGCAAAATCCGCGGCGACAACTTCGCGGTCGGCAACGTCAAGGAACTGGTCGATGACCTGGGCGGCCGCAGCTTGCGCGGCGTCGTCTGGCTCGACAAGCGCGCCCTGGCCGTCGGCCAGGGCGGACTGGTCCTGATCAGCGAATCGGGCGGCTCCGGCTGGGGCTTCGCCAACCTCAACCTGTCCCTGGACCTGCTGCAGACCCTGGATTTTCACGCCATTCATGGCCTGGGCACGCGGGCCTGGGCCGTCGGCCGGCCCGGGTCGGTCGTCTTGCACACGCCGGACCAGGGCAAGACGTGGAAGGTGCAAAAAACCGGACAACATCTGCCGCTCAACGGCACCTTCTTCCGCGACGAATTGCACGGCTGGGCCGTCGGCGAGGCCGGCACCATCGTCGCCACCACCGACGGCGGCCATACCTGGAAGGTGCAGCGCCAGGGGGGCAAGCGGGCGGCCCTGCTGTTCGTCCAAGCCCGCGGCGAAGATTTGCCCCTCGATGCCCTGGCCCAGCTCGGCGCCGAGGAGGGCTATCTGGCGGCCGGCCTGCGCGTGCTCGGCCCCGATCCGCTGTCTGCCGCCCCGCGGCACATCACCGATCCGCAGCGCTGGGCCCGCGCTCTCCGCCAGGTCGGCGGTTTGGCCGGCGAAGGCTGTTGGCAATTTCCGACGCCGCAGCACCTGGCCCATGGTGACAAGACCCAATTGCTTCGTTTCTGGAACCAGTTGCACAATCCGAAAAACCGGCCGGATGTGCCGGACTCCGGCCAGCTGTTACTCCGGCAGCTGGTCCTGGCCCTGCGGATGTGGCGCCCGGAAGTCGCGGTCACCGATGCGGCCGATGCCAAAACCGCCCCTCATGCGGCCGGGTTGCTGGTGGCCGAAACCCTGGGCGAGGCCGTCCGCCGGGCTGCCGATCCCAAGGCCTTTCCAGAGCAAATCGAAACGTTGGGTCTGACAGCCTGGCAGACGGCGCGAGTGTACGCCCTGGAAGAAAAAACGCAAACCGCGCACGTCGTCATGGACGGCCACCAGGCGCGGGCGCGGTTGGAAGCGACGCCGCGCGCTTTCGCCGCCCCGGCCGCCGGCTTGCTCCACGATCGGCCGTGCGTCCTGCCGGGGCAGCGCGGCTTCCGCTTGCTCGACAGCCGCACGCCCCAAGCCGCTAACGACCGGCATCTGATTTCCAGCGCCAGTGACGACGCCCGCCGGCGACTGCCCCCGCACGAAGAGAAGGACGACGTCCTCAAAGCCATTCGAGCACGCCGGCACCTGGAATCCCTCGCCGAAAACTTGACCGAACCCCGCCAAGCCAATCAAGCGCTGGGCCAGCTCTTGCCCGCTTTGGCTCAACTCCCCGACGACCAGGGCGCCGCCGCCGCTTTCGCCATTGCCAGCCATTATGCCCGCCAGGGGCAGTGGCTGTTGGCCCGCGAAACCTTCCTGCTCCTGATCGATCGTTACCCGGCCCATGCCCAGGCCGCCGACGCCTATCGCTGGCTGATCCGCCACGCCTCCAGCAGTGAAGCCCGCCGCCGCCAGGAGCTCGGCCAGTTTTACCTGGTCACGCAAACCGGCTTCCAGCAAAAAGGAAACCCGAGCGACATCGTGCCGGCTTCCACCCTGCCCGCCAAACCAGGTATCTTCGCGGTAACCGGCCAGCCCGAGGACCCCAAGACCAACGGCGACCGGCCCACGATCGGCAGCACCCAACTCGTGCGCCACGGCAAGGGCGTCTATCTGAGCGACAAGGAGGAAAGTCGGCGGTGGTCTCACGGCAGCCTGGAGTTTGGCAAGCGCCTGGCCCGTTTGGGGTCGGTGCATTTCACCGATCCGTCGATCCAGTTTTGCTTGCAAGCATCGCGGCGCCAGCTCGGGGAGTTTGGCGAAGTCCAGAAGTGGTTCACCAAGTTCAAGGAGCACTTTCCGCGCGGCCCGTGGGCCGATGCGGCTGCCGCCGAGTTGTGGTTGACCCAGGGCGGCCCGACACCGCCCAAAATCCTGGGCGTGTGCCGCTTCACCGAACAGAAACCATTCCTCGATGGCGTCCTGGACGATCCGTGCTGGCAAGGTGTGAAGCCGCTGGTCCCGGTCAACGCCGTCGGCGATACCGTCAAGGAATATCCCACCGAGGCCCTGTTCGCTTACGATCAGGAGTTTCTTTATCTCGCCCTGCGCTGCAAGCACCCGGTGGGGAAAAAAGTGGACCCGGTGCAACGCCGCCAGCGCGACGCCGACTTGCGCCCCTTCGACCGGGTCAGCATCCTGCTCGACCTGGACCGCGATTATGCCACGTACTTCCACCTGCAAGTGGACCAGCGCGGCTGCGTGCGCGAGGACTGCTGGGGCGACCCCGGCTGGAACCCGCGCTGGTTCGTGGCCGTCAAGAGCACGGGCGACGGCTGGACGGTCGAAGCCGCCCTGCCCCTGGGCGAGCTGACCGGCAACCGCCTGACGCAAGCGACGGCGTGGGCCTGCAACATCGTCCGCATCCTGCCTGGCCGCGGCGTCCAGGGTTGGTCCCTGCCCGCGGACGTGGAACCCCGCCCCGAAGGCCTGGGCTTGCTTCTCTTCCGCGGCAAATGAACCGATGTCTCCCTGAGAGGCTGTCCAAAAAGGGGACAGGACCGGGACAGGACCCTTGATTTCGACGGGTCCCTGCCCATACACTGGAGCGCGTTCAACGTAAACAAGATTCTACGCTTTTTAGAGAGGTGACCCGGAAAAAGTGGCCCCTTCGGTGCAGATGAAACATTGCCAATTGCCAATTACCAATTGCCAATTGCCAAAAAAAATTTGAAATTGAAACCTGTTGGAATCCTCTGCCAAAATTGGCAATTGGCAATTGGCAATTGGTAATTGGCAATTGGCATTTTTGTTTGCGACAACCTTTTGTCGCAATAACGGGGCCAAATGGGCCTAGAGGTTCCAGCCCCAAACTTTCCCGAGGACCCATCTTCTCCCCTTTTCCCGTCCCACCTCAGCCAACCCCCCACCTCAGTCTCCGTGAAAAAATGAGTCGATAAACGCGGTAAGCCTTTCCGATACCAGCATCAGGACAATCACTCTGCCGCGGGTTCCAAGCGCATGCCCATGCCGCCGAGCTGTGTTCCGGGAATTTCCCCGGGCTGCAAAGAATATGCCTTCCGGCAAAAGACCATCCTCCGGCCTCTGGCATTGGGGGCGGGCCTGGGCCTGCTCCTGGCTGTCGGCGTGGAGGTCCTGCGGGTTACCGTGGGGTCGAACTTGCACGTCGTCGTGCCCGGGCGGTGTTACCGCAGCGCCCAGCTTTCCGGGACCCAGTTGGAAGCGGTGGTGCGCCGGTTGGGCATTCGCACCGTCGTCAATTTGCGCGGGCCCAACCCCGGCGAAGCGTGGTATGACGAAGAAGAGGCGGCCGCCCGGCGCCTGGGCATCACCAAAGTCGATGTGCGTTTAAGCGGCTTCGCCCCGCCCGAAGACCACGACTTGTGCCAGCTCGTCGAGGCGCTGCAAAAGCTCCCCCCGCCGTTTTTGATCCATTGCGGCAGCGGCAGCGACCGCTCCGGCCTCGGGGCGGCGCTGTATCTCCTCTTGCAAACCGATGCCACGGTGGCCGAAGCCCGCCGCCAGATCAGCCTGCGCTTCGGCCACAACCCGTTCGGTTCGGCCATGTGCCCGAATTACCTGCTGGATTCCTATAGCGCCTGGCTGGACGCCAGCGGCCGCCGGCATTCGCCCGAGCATCTGCGCCAATGGATCCACGACGTTTATCGCTACGCCGACTGGCGACAACAACATGCCGGTTGCCCTTCCCCCTGATGATTGATCCGCGCCGAAAATCCCCCCTCCTCGGGTGCACGACACGGTTTTACCCTCACTTGCAGGCAGCGGGGGAATTTGATTGGCTTGGACCTTCCTTGCCGTTAATCTAGGGTACCTGCCCTCGTAGAAACATTCCTTTTGTGCAAGGAGACAACCATGAGCAAACTCCCCGTGCGACTGCTGCCGTGGGGGGCCGCGTTCGTACTTATGCTGGCGTTGTCGTCGCCGGCCGCGGCCCAGGGGCTCGAGCCCGTCGAGGTGGAAGGCCAGCCGCTGGCCGGCAACGTGACCCGGCTGTTGCAAGCCCTGGAATATCTCGGAGCGCCGCTGCCGGCCGGCAAGACCGCGGCCTTGCAAAAAGCCATCAAAAGCCAGAATGCCGTGCAGCTCCAAAAACTCCTCGATCCGCACGTGCTGGCGGTGGTCAGCCTCAGTCCCGAGGCGCGCGTCAAGGCCAAGCGCGGGCCGGCCGACGCCATCCTGCAGCAAGGCGGCTACACCCCGGTGCTCGTCAAAGTCATCAATGACAGCGCCGCCACCAAACCGCTGGCGATGCGCAGCCCGCAGGCCCTGCCGATCTACTCCGGCGGCAGGGCCGGCAAGGAAGTCAAAATTACCAAGGAGGATCTCAAGGGTCGCTTCCTCGACATTGAAATCTTCACCAAGCAACCCATGACCGACAAGCTCAGCGGCCTGGGCGTGGAGTACGTCCTGACCCTGATCCACAGCAGCCAGGCCGGCAAGCGCGAGGCAGTCCTGGCGTTCGACGTCGGCCAGGGCACGCAAGACCTCGGCTTCCGCGCCGAAGTCCCCGTGCTGTTCACCATCCGCCCGGCCATACCCGTCAAGCTCCGCATAAAGGATTTCGACGGCAAGCCGACCACAGGGCGCTTCACCTTCAAGAAGGAAATCGTCATCGATCACGGCGGCAAGAAGGAAAAACTCGTGCACATCTATCCGCCCAAAGCCAAGCGTCTGGCGCCGGATTTCTTTTTCCAGGAGCAGGTCTACCGCCACGACGGCGGCGTTGTGCTGTTGCCACCGGGGAAATTGACGATGCTATACGGCCGCGGCCCGGAATATCGGATGCTGGCACGCACCATCACCATTCCCGAGAAGGGACAGCCAACCATCGAGGTCAAGCTCGAGCGCTGGACCAATCCGATGGATTACGGCTTTTACAGCGGCGATCATCACATTCACGCCGCCGGCTGCGCTCATTACACCAACCCCACCGAAGGCGTATTCGCCGAGGACATGTTCCTGCACGTCAAGGGGGAGGGCATGAACGTCGGCTGCAACCTGACCTGGGGACCGTGCTACGAGTTCCAGCGGCAGTTCTTCGAACCCACCGCGCACAAGATCAGCGAGCCGTTCACCGTGCTGAAATACGATATTGAGGTCAGCGGCTTCGGCTCGCAGGCACTCGGCCACGTCTGCCTGTTGAACTTGCGCGACCAGGATTATCCCGGCTCGGACGGCACCAAGACCAAGGGCTGGCCGACCTGGACCACGCCGCTGATGCGCTGGGCCAAGGGACAGGGCGCCTACACCGGCTACGCCCACTCCGCCAGCGGCCTGGCCATCAACCCCAGGGACGCCGCACGGCGCCTTGTCGCTGCCCTAGATGCCAACAAGGACAACCTGCTTCAGCCCGACGAGGCGGCGAAGGGACTTCTGCCGGCGCCGTTCGAGGCCATCGACATCGACAACAGCGGCGCTCTCACCCTCGACGAGCTTACGCAGAGCATTGACCGCGTCCATAAGAACGGGTACATACAACGGCAAGGAGCCAAGGTCATCTTCCCCGATCCGAAAACCGTCGGCAAAGCTCTGCCGAATTATGTGATTCCTGAGATGAACGGCATCGGCGCCCAGGAAATCTGCGTCACCAGTGCCCAGGGCCTGTGCGATTTCATCAGTGCCATGGACACGGAGCGCGTGCCGGAATGGAATTGCTGGTACCACATCATGAACTGCGGCTACCCCCTCAAGGCCAGCGGCGAGACCGATTTCCCCTGCATCTCCGGCAGCCGCGTCG
>CAZFGM010000230.1:0-10053 GCA_964518515.1 uncultured Alcaligenaceae bacterium
GTTGGTATTCGCCATTAATTTGAAAAAGATTCCGAAATCGGATCGACAGCCTCACTGGAGCCATCTGGCAATTGCGGAATAACAAGTGGAACAAAGTTAAGGAACCGCAAGAAAAGGCGCTGTAGCAATTGCTTTTTCCCTCCACCACTTCTGCCATTCAACTGAAGAAGCAGCCCGCTTCCGGCCGAATTGGATAAAGAGATCCACTCTCTCGGAACGGCACCCGTGCGGACTTGGTCATTTCTCCTTTCTTGCCAGGATAGGCCATGCGCAAACTAGGGTTCCTCGTCGTGCTGGTTGCCGCCGGTTGCACCCAGGGCGAAGGGAAAAAGGAAGGCGCGGCCGAGGAAATCCCGGAAATCCGCGTCGATCCGGCGGCCCAGCTAACTGCCGTGCTCGGGGCCAATCCGGACAATCCGGAGGCTCTGCGCGAGCGCGGCAACGTCTATTTTTCCCGCCAGCAAATGGACCTGGCCCTGGCCGACTACACCGCCTCTTTGGCCCTCAAAGAGGACGCCAAGACCTACTACAACCGCGGCGTCGCCTATTCCGCACTGATGGAGCTCGACAAGGCCATCGACGATTACACCCAAGCCCTTCGCCTTGATCCCTCGGATGCCTCTGCCTATTTCAATCGCGGTCTGATGCACCACAAGAAAGGCGAAGCCGCCGCGGGCATCAAGGACTTGACCGAGGCCATGCGCCTCGATCCCAAGGACCCGCACGGCCCTCTTAACCGCGGCCTGATCTACGTGAGCGTGAGCCTGTTCGATCTGGCCGTCACCGATTTTAACGCCGCCCTGGCCCTGGATGGGCAGAATCCCGTCGTTTTCCTCCACCGCGCCTACGCTTACAGCGGGCTCGGCCAGTACGACAAGGCCATTGCCGACCTGAACGAGGCCATCCAGCGCGATCCCAAAAGCGCCCTGGCTCACGTCAATCGCAGCCACTGCCACGCCAAGAAGGGCCAGCTCGATCGGGCCCTGCGCGACCTGGAGGAAGCCATCCGCCTGGAGCCGGACGATGCCGAGGCGTACAACAATCGCGGCGGAATCCTCGGCCAGCAAGGCCAGCACGCCCAGGCCATCGCCGACTTCAACAAGGCTGTGGAGTTGAACCCCAACCTGCCATCTGCCTATCGCAACCGGGCCGGCGCCTACCATCATCTGGGCGACAAAGCCAAGGCGCGCGCTGATTACGCCGCCGCTGTCCGTCTGGAACCTAGCTCGGCGGACAAAGTGCCGGCGGAATACAAATAGTGGACAGTGGTCATTTGTCTTGACGGATAAGGGGAGGGGGATTCCCATAGGAAAGACCAGTGCCGGGCGATACCTTAAGGTCATTTATTTGATCGATCGGCAGCCCGATAATGTTTTTGTGCTAACCGCTTATGATTTACTAGCAAAGCCGCGAAAAGCCTATCGCCGGCGGCAGCGGAGAAAACACCGATGAAAAAACAAAAACTGCCCAAAGGATGGACCGAAGAAAAAGTTCGCCGCGTGCTCGCGCATTACGAAAATCAGACCGAAGAGGAAGCCGTGGCCGAGGATGAAGCCGCCTTCAAGAAAAAAGGAACCACGGTAATGGCGGTGCCTTCGGAACTGATTGGGGAAATCGACGCTTTGATTGCGCGAAGGGCCAAGAAAAGGAAACAACGGAATTGTTGCCCGTGAAAGGTCCATAGCCTTTTCTCGGCCTTTTCCAAAAGGTTAATACTTGGTTCACTTTTTCCACCAATCCGCCGGATCGTCTTCTTCCACATCGTCGGGCCGATCGCTTTCACGCCAGCGATCCAGGACGGGAGGCGGCGGCGGCCGCAGCAGTTCCTCGAAATAACTCAGCGGCTTGGTGAAGCTCAGGATGATGCCCAGGCCGTCGTTGGGAATGAAGCCGTTCTGGCTGATGGCATAATGGGGCACGAGGTTGAAAAAAGCGGAGGCCACGATGGCCAGGGCCAGGCCTTGCCAGGCGATCAGGCCGAGGTGCTCGCTCTTGGCCAGGAGGAGCTGCGGGCCGACGAAGACGACAATCCAGCCGAGAAGGAGCAACTCGACGCCCGGCCCGGCCAGGTAAATCAAGGCGCTTTTCAAACGCGGCCAGCGCAGGTCGCGCGGAACCGTGCCGCAAAATCCTTCGATGGGAAACGTCCGCACCTCGACCGGGGTTTTTCCGACCCGGAACAGGAAGAGGGCCCGCCCCATGCCGATCACGACACGGCGGACCTGCCAGCCTAGAAGCCAGGCTATTATCGCATGACCGAATTCGTGAATCGGCAGCAGAACCAGCCAGAACAGCACGAAGAACACCGGCATCAGCTTGACCGGCTCGAAATCAATGACGATGACGGCCCCGATCAGCGCCAGGAAACCGAGCAGGAAGATGGCGCTGAACGTCCATTCAAAGGCGGTCATCGGTTGGCGGCCGGAATCGGGACCGTACATGGGTCGAATCTCGTTGGGACTCCGGGAGCCCGACGCGCCAGCAAGGGCTTGACCGTAATCCCTTGCTGGCGCTTCGGGCTCGTGACACAAAGTCAGATTCTACTTTTTTTTGCGAAGTTCATCCATAAAGCGTTTAAAACTATTAATGTCGAAAGTTTGCCGGTCCCAGATCGGACGGCCCCCTTCGATGTTCATGAGCATTTCCACCACTTGGTTGAAGACAATTCCCTGGAGTATATGTTCTAGGATTTCATCCACATCTTTTTCC
This sequence comes from uncultured Alcaligenaceae bacterium, assembly GCA_964518515.1. Lineage (GTDB taxonomy): Bacteria > Planctomycetota > Planctomycetia > Gemmatales > Gemmataceae > CAZFGM01. Next base: position 2,710 of record CAZFGM010000230.1, read on the forward strand.
AGCCGGTCCAGCTGCTTCCTGACTTCAGGAGCATGTTTCAAAGTTTTTTGGTTGGTGGCGCCTTTTTTCCCCCTGTCCTCGTTTATCAGGTTCATGAGCCGCCGTACCGCTTCCTCGGCTTGGTGGAAACCCCCGGCCGGTCCCACAAGTCTCTCCAAAGGCTCAACGATTTTCTTTTCCAAAGTTGGTACCTTGTCTCCCGAGACCCGGTTGATTTTCAGTTCGGTCAGAATCCGGTTACAGTCGGCGGCGATTTCGCGGGTGATGCCGGCGGCGTCCGACAAGGCTTTGTGAACTTGATCAACGCGGATCGCCACCAGATCCAAATCGACGTCGGCAAGACCCAGCTTGGCGATCTGCTCGTTCAAAGTCCCCTTGGCATCGGTCACTTTTCCCATCACCTTTTCCAGCCTCTCGCTTAGAACCTCTTCCTCCTTGAAGAATTGCGAAAGCAACTCGTTCGGGGACACCACCAGGAAAACCAGCGGCTCGGAGCGGCGCGTGTTTTTGTCCTTGTCCGTGGCCGCCATCCCCAAGTGCACCAGGTAATGCCGTTGGATTTCCTGCTCCTTGGGCTTGAGGCCCGGAAGGTATTTCCGAAAATCAAAGCCGTCTTCCTCACGAAAGGAATACTTTAGGAAATATCCGCTTTCGGGAGGCCGTTTATCCAGGAGGCGCCGGGCCAGGTCATCCAGTGCGCGGCGGTCGCGTTTCTGGGCAAAGTTTTCCAAGGGTATCCGCAATTCCGCGTTTCGGTTTTGGTCCCCGGCGAGGACGTGGGCCGCCCAGGTCCAGTATCCTAATCCCGCACCGGGGCCGCCCGTGAAAGAAAGGAGAACGCTGGCGGCCAGGGAGTTTCCCCGGAGGGCGACACCATCTTGCCAGTGCTTTCCTATGACCATTTCGATTTCGGCCGGTTCCACTTTGACGATCCAATGAGCCTGGGCCAAGCCGAAGTCAGCGCGTACCATGCCGCGAAGCGGAATCCGAGCATCGGGCGTGATGCGGATCACCCGTTTTCCCTTGGGTAATTCTGCGTGGCGGGCCGGGTAATCCACATCGACGCCCGAGAATTCCGGCGGCTGCTTCGCCTCGGGCGGCGGCATTTGCGGTTCCTGGGCTTCTTGGCCCGACAGGTAGTTGACCGTTTCCCAAAGGAAAGGGGCAAAAACCAACGAGGCCATGCTGCCGCCGGCCCAGTCGCTCCACTCCTTGCCCAGGGTCGTCATTACCGCCATGACGCGGCCTTTGCCGAAATGATGGGCCACAACCAGGGGATCGCCATAGAGAATCTGCTGGCGCAGGCGAACGACATCTTCCAAGAGCGGGCGGATTTTGGGTTCTTTCCAGAACTCGGTCAGATCGGGAAATTGCTCGTGCTCCTTGGGCCTGCCGCGGTCGAGGAGCATATTTTCCAAAGCCCGGGCCAGGTGATCGGCTTGTTTGTCGCTGGTGGGGGCCACCAGGTTTACCAATTGGCGGCGATGCCGCGTCAGAGCGGAGCCGTATTGCTTCTTCCAGGATTCGTTGCCGTCGAGAAGTTTGCTCAGTTGGTGGACCAGCTGCAAGACCTCCCGCTGGAACCGAGTGCTCGGCCCACGAATCGGCAGAGTAGCCAGCTCGAAGACGCGCTTGGAGTCGGGCCGCCAATCCCCGCGGGGCACTTTGAAATAGCGATGGATCGGCAAATCGCTCAGGAATTTCCGCCATTTGCTGTCGTGAAACACCTTCCCTAATATGGGATACTGGTCCAACTCGGGAAAAAGATCGTCGCGCAACAGGAGCTGCGGTTCATCGCTGATTTCCGGTTTGAGCGCTTTTTCTCCATGCGGAGGATAAAACTTCGTTTCCAGGGGCACGGGAAAGATGCCCTTGCCGCCCTGGTAGAGTTGCTTGTTGTAGAAGTCGCTGGACACCAGGGGACCGAGGAAGAAGGCCACGCCGCCGCCTTGCTTGGCGTATTTTTCGAGGTTGGCCTGTTGCTTGGCTGTCAGGCGTTCCACATTCAAGAGAAAGATGCAATCGAACTTGGCCAGGTCGTCGCGCTCCAGGGCTCTGGCAGGGACGCCGCCGGCCAACTCGTCGCCGAAAATTACTTCATGGCGGTTGCCGGGAATGGCGGTAATGGCGTGCTTGAGGAAGTAGCTGTCGCCGTTTTCCTCCCGGCCGCGTTTGCCCTCGCCGTCGATGACGAGGATTTTGACTTGGCGCGGGGCCTTGAAGATCGAGCGAAACTCCTTGTCCGGCGATTCTTTCACCTCGGGCGGAGTTTTCGGCTTGGGAAATTGCTTGGGCGGCAGCTTGGGCAACAACTCCGGAACGATTTCCGCCTCCGCGAGACGGAAGAAGAAACGTGGTCCCTCCTTGAGGTCCGCCTCGGCGACTCCCTTCGGGGGTTCCAGCGCCAGGATTTTCTTGCGTATCCGTGCCGGTAAGCGCTTCAGCTCCGCCTGGGCGGGGCTGGCCAGTTTGTGGAGATGGGCAAAGTCGGCCCGCACGTCGTCCTGCTCCGGATCGGCCGGGCCAAACGTGTAGCGGTGACTCAGAAACGCGGCGGTGCCAGGGATGGGAATGCGAAATTCGTACTCGCCCAGCTTGGGAAGCTTGAAGGCGCCTGCAAACCAGCCGGTCCATTCTCCCGGTTTTCGTTGCGCCTGGAGTTTCACTTCCAGCGGCTTGGCGTCCGGATCGTGAAGGCGGCGGACCTGCACGATAGGAACCTGGTCCCTCGGCAAGGGCAAGAGGTCTTTGCCCCGGATCTGGGCTTCGAGGGCGACTACCCCCGAAGGGGTCACGTGGCCGAGGAGGATGCCGCCGTAATTTTTTCTCAGGCCGGCGGGGGCGGCGATATAGCGGGTCAGGCCCAGCCAGAAGCGCTGGTGGTACTCAGCGCGGAATTGACGGAGGCGCCACGTTTCCGGCGAGCCGATGTACAGCGTCTTGCCCTGGCCGTAGCGCATGAACACGATGAACGGTTGCGGAACCCGGCCGTCGTTGATCTTCGAACTTTGCGGGCCGATGAAGTTGGCGAGGACTATGGAGGCGGGCCGCAGCTTTTCGACAGGGTAGTAGTTGTAAAAACCCCGGAGGGGCCGTTTGCCTTTGTCAGGTTTCCCGTCTTTGCCCCAAAAGAAGGTCTCCCAACCGAACGTGGGGCTGTCGTCTGTAGGATTCAGTTTCAGGTACGGTTCCAACCTGGCAGCAGGGGTGAGTTCGAGAAGGTAAGGCCGGGAAGGATCATGCAGGCCACGCAGGCGGCTGTCATAGAGGACGACCGGATAGATGGCCTGAAGGGGAGTTAGTTCGATGCCGCTAGGTCCTCCGCCCAAGTGGTAGGTATGCACCGGGCCGGCGACGAAAACCACGCCGCCGGCGAATTCAGACACCCACGTGCGCAGCAGCTTCAACTGGTCGAGGCTCAGGGCCGTCCAGTCCGGGTCGATGCTGATTACCACGTCGTATTCGGTGATGCAGGCAAAGCGGTCCTTGGGGTTGTCCGAGACCAGCTTGTCGGGAAAGCGGGTCAGGAGGCGGTCCCGGTCCACACCCTGATCGACGTTTTCCTCCTTGCCGGTTTGCAGGTGGATTGACAGCTCCAGGCGTTTTTCCTGCGCTTCGCGCAGAAAAAGGGTACGGAGGAACTGGTACTCGCGCGACGGCCCGCCGGCGAACAGCAGCACGCGCGGCTTGCGCTCTTGCACCACGACGCGAAGCGGCCGGCTGACATGCTCGCCCTGGGCCGCGGCCTCGCGCGGATGCTTGGCAGCGCGGGCCACAAACTGCCAGGTTCCTTCCAGCGCCCCCTTTTTGATTTCTTCCGGACTGAGCTTGAGGATCTCTGAAAGATTGATGTCGAAATCGACACTCTCACCGCCTGGATCAACCTTGAATTTCCCTCGAACCGGAGCCAGAACATATTTCTTTTCGCCGGCCGCCGGCTTTCCCTCTCGCGTCACCCGCTGGACATCGAGGAAAACTTGAAACTCCTGATCGGGAAGGCCCTGGCCCCGGACCGGCACGCGGACCAGGAATTTGTCTTCCGGCCGGACTTCCTCCGGACCCGACGGGGCGTCCAGGAATAGCCGAACCGGCGGGCGCGAAGCGCCCACGCCGATGGTGAACACCGGCACCGGCCGCTTGGGATCGCGCGCCTTCTTCAAAAAATTCTGAAGTTCCTCGGGGGTCTGCTGACTGCGACCGTCGGAAAAAATCACCAGCGCCTGCACATAATTGTCTTTTTCCCGCGCCAGGGCCTGCAGGGCGGCGCCGGCCACGTTGGTTCCGGAAACCAGACGTTCGAACAGGCCCAGGGGAACCGGCTTTTCCCCGCCGGGAGGGAGAAGATTTTTTCCGTCCGGTTTGAGCCAGCGGGCCCACTGCTCGCGGGTCCAGGTTTGTCCTTTCTGAAACTGGGCCACGTCGAAGTCATCCAGGGCGGCGCCGAAGCGATAGGCGGTCACTTCCGCTTTCTGCAACAGCCGCTGGAGAAAAGCCGGCTGCTTTCCTTTTTTTTCTGTCAGAAATCGGATGATCTGGTCCTGCCGGCTGGCCGGGTCCTGGCCGGTATCGACCGTGGCCATGCTGCCGGATACGTCGAACAGGATCACGATTTTCGGATGCCTGAGGACGGTTTCTTCCTTCGCGTTGGCGGCCAGGAAAGTGAGAAAGGCCAGGAGCGTGCTTGCCATGGTTTGCTCTCCTTGAATCTCGGGGGACCGGAGGCGTTCGTTCATCATTGCTTGTGGCTGTGTCGAGTCAAGGAAAAAGAACGAACCGGCGCGCCTGATTCTAACTCGAAATTAGATTGGTTTGGTGGATTTAACCCCCGTGAGGCATTTTCCGAGCGCCAACGGAAACCGAGGAGGCCGGGGAAATCGCGCTGGATTCTGGGTGCAAAGAAGATACATTCAAGGACATAATTTCCCGAACAACGGAAGGAAACCGCCATGCTCCAGGACAATATCTTCCAGAAAATCATCGAGCGCAAGATTCCCGCCAAGATCATTTACGAGGATGAGCGCTGCCTGGCGTTCCATGACCGCAATCCGCAGGCCCCGGTGCACGTCTTGGTCATTCCGAAAAAGGTCATCGGCACGCACGCCGAGATCACCGAAGCGGATTGCGATCTTCTCGGCCATTTACACCTGGTGGCGGCCCAACTGGCAGGTCAGCTCGGCCTGGTGGACGGCTATCGGCTGGTGGTGAATTGCAAGGAACAGGCCGGCCAGACCGTGCCGCACCTGCATCTGCACCTCCTGGGCGGCCGGGTCATGCACTGGCCGCCGGGATAAATCCCCTTTCATCTTCTACGCGAGATGCGGAGAAGTGTAGTCGTCACGCTCCGCGTGACGACCTGTCCTCACGCGGAGGGTGAGGACTACCTTGCGGCTCGGCCGCGTTAGGCGTCGCCGACACGTATCGAGGCCCTTCCCAAAAATCAATTTTCATGGGCTGGACACAGGTTTACAATCCTCTGAATTCTCCGGTCTGGTCGCCGCTGCTGGCGGCGGTGCCGGTCGTGCTGCTGCTGGGGCTGCTGGCCAGCGGCAGGGTCACGGCCCACATGGCGGCCCTGGCCGGCCTGGTGTCGGCCTGGCTGATCGCCGTGTTGGCGTATGTTCCGGAAAGTACGGGGCAGGATTACTGGTCGCGTGTCGGCGACTGGACGCCGACCATGTTGGCGGCGGCGGGCTATGGGGCCGCCTTCGGACTGTTGCCCATCGGCTGGATCGTCCTGGCCGCCATTTTCCTCTACACCCTCACGGTGGATACCGGTAAGTTCGAGATCGTCAAGCATTCGGTGGCATCCTTGTCCACCGATCGGCGGATTCAGGCGCTGCTGATCGCGTTCAGCTTCGGGGCGTTTGTGGAAGGGGCGGCGGGATTCGGCACGCCGGTGGCCATCTCGGCGGCGCTGATGATGGGGGCGGGCTTCAAGCCCTTGTATGCCGCCGGCCTGGCCCTGTTGGCCAACACCTCGCCGGTGGCCTTTGGCGCCCTCGGCAGTCCCATTATCATGTTGCACAAAGTCACCGGACTGGACCTGTTGACGCTCAGCGCCATGGCGGGGCGGCAGTTGCCGTTCTTTTCCCTGATCGTGCCGGTGTGGCTGGTCTGGGTCATGGCCGGCTGGCGCGGCGTCGTCGGCGTCTGGCCGGCCTTGCTCGTGTGCGGCGGCAGTTTCGCCCTGGTGCAATTCCTCGTCTCCAATTACCACGGCCCCTGGCTGGTCGATGTCGCCGGCGGCCTGGTTTCGCTGGCGTGCATGGCGGTGTTCTTGCGCTTCTGGCAACCGGGAGAAATCTGGCAATTCCCCGAGGAAAAAACCGTCCCACCTGACGTGGAAGAGATGCGGGTTGTCGAGGGTGGAGAGTTGAGCGCGGAGCGCCGGCATATCGACCAAGGAATATTTTCGCGAACCACCCTCCACTCTCCACTCTCTCACTCTCCCTGCACCACCGCCCAGATCACGTCCGCCTGGATACCGTGGGTGCTGCTGTCGCTGTTCGTTTTTGTGTGGGGCCTGCCGCAAATGAAGGAGGACGTGTTCGCCGAGGTAACCCCCAAGCTTGCCGTTCCCGGATTGCACGAGGTCATTGCGCGCGGTCAAGAAGTGGTGCAAAAACCCAAAGCGGAAGAGGCGGAATTTGACGTGCAATGGATCGGCGCGACCGGCACGGGCATCTTTCTGGCGGCCATCGTGTCGGCCTTCTGGTTGGGCATCCGGCCGGGGCGCTTTGTCCGCCTGTTCGGGCAAACGTGTTACCGCATGCGCTGGCCGTTGTTCACCATCGCCTGCATGCTGGCCATCGCTTTCACGACGCGGTTTTCCGGCATGGATGCCACGCTGGGACTGGCCTTCACCCGCACGGGCTGGCTGTATCCGCTGTTCGCCGCCATGCTCGGCTGGCTCGGCGTGGCGTTGACGGGCTCGGACACTTCGTCCAACGCTCTGTTCGGCAGCCTGCAAACCATCACGGCGGAACAGCTCGCCCGGGGCGGCGCGCATGCCGTGCTGCCGCTGGACGCCAACCAGGCCAAGATCCTCCTGGCCACCGCCAACAGCACCGGCGGCGTCATGGGCAAGATGATCGACGCCCAGAGCATCGTCGTGGCCGCCGCCGCCACCGGCCAGCACAACCAGGAAGGCCCCATTCTCCGCTTCGTCTTCTGGCACAGCCTGGTGCTGGCCCTGCTCATGGGCGGGCTGGTCTTGTTTCAGGCTTATGTCTGGACCGCGGTCATTCCTTGAGCGCTAGGTATGATAGGGGTAGGGAGAGACGATTGCGTTCGTCTCCCCCTCCCTCCGAACCGGACGGGCGGATCTCCCGCATCCGGCTCTCC
>CAZFGM010000231.1:0-9952 GCA_964518515.1 uncultured Alcaligenaceae bacterium
ACAGGATCGGAATCCTGTCCTACAGCCGACGCGGCGGGCTACCCTGCTACGGCAAACCTTTACCAGCGAACTGTGCTTTCACCCGCGCGCCTCGCCCAAACGCGGGGCTTGCTACGCCCAGGGGAAGGGCACCGATGTCGGGTCGGGCGCCGGCCGGGGGCCGCTGGGGGTCGGCCAATTCCTTGGGCAAAACCACCCCCTTGCCGAGAGCGGGGCTGTCCTTTTTCAAGCGGTAATCGTTCTTGGCGCTGGCCGACGGATCGAACGCCAGGAAGCGCGGGTCGGCGACCAGCGAGTTGGCTTCCCAGCCGCCCGGGTATTTCGCCTGGATCGCTTTCGAGCCCTTGGCGGCGCGGACTTTTTCGAGGAAGCCTTCGGGCAACTTCGCGGCCGCGGCGGCGCACCAGTGCAGGTTGCCGTCCATGTGGATGTCGTGCGGCTCGGGATTGGCCGGGTCGGGGTAGCGGTTCAGGTAGACGAACAGGTTGTTGAAGATGCGGCGGCGCGTCTTGTCGTTGGTGACGGTCCAGGTGCGGCCGGCGTAGCTGCCGCTCCACGTCTCGGTGATGAAGGTGTTCTGATAAAAGTGAAGGTTTTCGATGCCCAAGAGGTCGTTGCCGTGGGCCAAAAATCCGTGGCCGCGCAACATGCCGCCCTCGGGCTTTTTCGGCCCCGGCCGGCTGAACGGTACCCCCTGGCGCTGATCGACGAGGTTGCGATAGATGAAGATGTCGCCGCGCGGGCCGCCAGTATTGTTGCAGGCGAACGTGGTGAAGATGTCGCGGATCAGGTTCTGGTAAATGTGGATGTCGTCGTTGAAATAGTGCGACGGGCTCGACAGGTAGATGCCGTCGTCCTGCATCTTGTCAACAAGGTTGTGATGGAAGCGGATGGCCCGGCCGCTGAGATAGACGCCGTCGTGGCCGTCGGTGAACTCGCAGTGGGCGATTTCCCAATCGTGATTGTAGGGATAGTGGAAGACCTCGAATTCGTAGCTGCCTTCGGTGACGAGCAGTGCGTGCGTGTTCATGCGGCAGATGTTGCGCTCGTTGGCGGGCTTAGCGGGGGGCACAAACGGGTCGTAGGAGCGCGGCGCGTAGGTGAACAGGCTGTTTTCGTCGCGCCAGGCCCAGGGCGGAATCATGCCGTGGATGGCCGAGTGCACCATGCGGAACGGGCCGGTCGAGCGCGCCCGCAGGCCGTACGTGCCGGCGAAGATGGTGACGTTGTCGAAGGCGACGTCGATGCCCATTTGCAGAATAACGCAATTGTGGCCGCCGCCGCGGATCACCAGGTCCTGGAAGCGGACGTGCTTGGCCATGTCCACGAAGAGCGGCACCGACTTGAACGGAGCGACGACCAGCGGCAGCTTGCGCGGATCGGTCGCGCCGCCATAGTTGGCCAGGCCGGGCGTCTTGAGGTTGGTGTGCGCGAGCCGGACGTGGATATGCCCGCTGGCCCGGTCGTACCACAGCCCCGGGCCGCAGTAGACCGGCAGGACCATGAGCTTCTTGTCCGGGTCGTCGATCCACAGCTCGTTTTTGGCCCGCAGGTCCATCGTGTGCCAGTAGGTTTGCAGGGCGATGTGCGAATCGCCGAACAGGCCGAGGACGTCGCGGATGTTTTTGTAGGCCTTGGCGGAGCGGAATTCGCCGGGGCCGCCTTGAGGATAGGGTTCCCAGGCCTTGGCCGGCTCATCGAAAAACTCCGCCAGGCCGCCGTCGAGGATAGCGCGCTCGCCGGGATAGGCGCGGATGGTGATGGGTGCGTCGGCTTTGCCGGCCACGGCGCAGTAGACCTGCTCGCGATAGACGCCGCCGCGCAGATACAGCGTGTCGCCGGCGCTGAGTTGCTTGAGGGCGTGGTTGACCGTCCGCCACGGTTCGCGTTCGCTGCCGGGGGAATCATTCCGCCCGCTTTTCGGAGCGACGAAAAACGCCGCGCCTTTGCCGAGCGGCCGCTTCGAGATTTCCGGTAGCGGCCGCAGCGGCGGGTGCGACAGGATTTTTCCCCCGCCGGGTTGGGCGTACATATTCTGGCCTGACCCTGCCAGGATTGCCCCTGCCAGGAGCAACGCCCCGAGGAAACCAAGGTGGCGTTTCACTTCTTCTCCAATGACCTGGATCGCTGATCCTTACGGCAGACGATCGGCGATCTTCCCAGAATGTTTCCCTGCCAACGCTGGTCCCGTTCCATTCTACAGAAAAAAGGTTATTCAAACCGCTGACCGGCCGATCTGCCACCGGAACTTTTTTGCTCTCCGCTGGTTCAATTAGAAATCCCGGCGTAACGCACTCTGTTTATGTCCTGAAGGAGATTTCCTCTATGAAACTGATCCGCTCTGTAGCCGTTTTTTGTGTCGTGCTGATTCTGGCCAGTGCCGCGGATGCCACCGAGGCCCAGAAAAAGAAGAAAAAGAAAAAAGCCGGCTCGGTCCTGACCGGCCAGGTTGTCAAGGTGCAAAAAGACACCAGCGCCAAGGAACTGGGGACCCTCACGGTAAAGACGGCCGCCAAGAAAAAGGGCGCCAGCGGCAAGGAAACGCAAATTCACATTGCCAAGGACACCAAGATCGAAAAAGTCGCCAAGGCCAAGAAGGGCCGGAAGAAAAACACCCCGGCCGAATTTGCCGCCTTGGCCAAGGGAGAACGCGTCCTGATTCACACCAAACCCGGCCAGCCGAACCAGGCCGACCGGGTCATCATCCTCGCCTCGGCCAAGAAAAAGAAAAAAGCCGGCATCGGTGAGTAGGTCGGGCTTTCCAGCCTGACCCGAACTGCCGCGTCAGCCTGGAAAGGCTGACCTACGCCGGCGAAGGGCCGTGGCCGGAACAGATAACGCTGCCTTCCGGGTCACGGCCTTGTTTTTTTCTTTCAGGGCGAATCCAAAGACGCGCCTGGAGGTTACAAGACGCCTTTGGTGGAAGGTATCCCCGGCATGCGCGGGTCCATTTCCACCGCCTGGCGCAAAGCGCGGGCGCACGCTTTGAAAATGCCTTCCACGATGTGATGCGTGTTCTTGCCGTGATGGCAGACGACATGGAGGTTCATCAGGCCCGTGTTGGCCACCGCCCGCCAGAATTCCTCGGCCAGCGGCGCGTTGAAGGTGCCGAGAATTTCCGGAGGAATCTCGGCCTGCCACACGCAGAAAGGCCGGCCGCTCAAATCCACCGCCGCCGTCACCAACGTCTCGTCCATCGGCAAGGTGGCGCTGCCGTAGCGGCGAATACCCGCCTTGTCGCCCAGCCCCTGGACCAAAGCTTTGCCCAGGCAGATGCCCACGTCCTCGACGGTATGATGGGCGTCCACGTACAAATCGCCTTTGGCCTCGATTGTCAGGTCAAAGAGGCTGTGCCGGGCCAGGAGGGTGAGCATGTGCTCGAAGAAGCCGATGCCGGTGTTGAGGTTGGCCTGGCCGGCACCGTCGAGGTTGAGGGACAGGCGAATCTGGGTCTCAGCGGTGTCGCGGTGGATATGGGCCTTTCGAACCGGGGGTCCGGTTTGGGATGAAGGCAGGCATTGTTTTTCGGGAACTCGGCCGGCTTCCCCTTGGTCCTTTTCGGGTAATTGGTTTGCCGTATTGAGGGCGAGGAGTTCTTCCCGAATTTTCTTGAGTTGTTCGGGATTATCCGCGGGACGATGCACCGGATCTTCTCCTTCCGGGCCTTCCCAGCGAACCCAGATCTCGCGTTCCTCAGGAGAAAGGTTTGGTAACAAAGTTACCGGATTTACGTAGGGTTGAGATGAGTCCATGGGTACCTACCAAAGTTGTAAATAGCGTTGGGCGATAATTTGCCGTTCAAAATCCAATGCAAAAAGGTAACGGCCGGGCTCGGGAAAAATACACCGGTTCACTTTTATTTCCAAGTTTACCATTTGCAAGCGCATAGAAAAAGCCGCCCATTTCTGAAACTGATAGATTTTCCTGTCGGTCCCGACCTGGAGAATCTTCAAACTCATTATACCTGCCCCAAGACCGTCGTGGAGCACGGAAAAAACAGTGAATTGCTGCGCTGGAGTGGGGTAAGCTGGAAAGCGAAGAAAATTAAAGATCCCGTCCAGGGAAACCCGGCCGGTTGCCGGGTCCACTTCCAACCCCTCGCACAAAGTCAAGGCAAACGCCTTGGGCACGATAATCATGTTCATTTCCCTTCAAGGATTTTCTGCAATTCTACCAGTAAGGCATCGATTTCCGCATCGCTGCCCACCGTGATGCGCAGGCCGTCGCCGTAGCCTTCATAGGCCATGTAGCGCACCAGAATCTTGCGGCGTTTCAATTCCTCGTAAAGCGGCTGGACCGGCCGGTCGTGCCGCCGGGCCCAGACGAAGTTGGCCTGGCTGGGACACACGTCGAAGCCCAGGTCGCGCAGGGCCTGGTGCAGGCGATCGCGCGTGGCCAGAATCTTGGCTCGGCTGGCGCGAAAATACTCCTGGTCCTCCAGGGCGGCGGCGGCGCCGGCCAAGCTCAGGGCGTCGCAGTTGTACGAATCCTTCACCTTGAAGAATTCGCGAATCAAAGACGGCTCGGCCACGGCATAGCCGAACCGCAGCCCCGCCAGCGCATACGACTTGCTCAACGACCTGGTCACCACTACCCTCTTGCTCGCCAGGCACAAGGCGTTGTCCGTGGCGAAATCCACGTAGGCCTCATCGATGACCAGAGGCCCGTGGATCTGTTCGGCCAGGCGTTCCAGGTCGCCCAGCGGGACCATGGTGCCGGTCGGCGAATTGGGATTGGGCACGAAGGTGAGATGCGCCGCCGGCGCCGGCCAGGGATCGGGAAGCCGCCAGTCGGACGTGAAGGGCACGGACAGGTAGCTGCCGCCCTGGATTTCCGCCAGCGTGCGATACAGCAGGTAGCTGGGCGTGGGCGAAACCACCACGCCGCCCTCGGGAACGAAAGCCCGCGTGAGGATCGTCAGAATGTCGTCGGAGCCATTGCCAATAAGTATGGCGTCCGGATCGACCCCCAGGGCGCGCCCGGCGGTCTGGCGGAAGGCAGTCCCGGTCGGATCGGGATATTTGCGCAGGCCATCGCCCGCCGCTTCCCGGATGGCGGCCAGGGCGCGCGGCGACGGCGGGTACGGGTTTTCGTTGGTATTCAGCTTGACGAAGCCATCATCGCGCGGCTGTTCGCCGGGCACGTAGCCGGCCATGGCGCGAATGGCGGGACGGAGGTAGTGTGCCATAACGCGGTCAGCAAATGCCGCGAGCGGCTTAGCATGGCCTTCACGCTAAGGGACCGGCGGCGGGTTTTGTTCTTGCAATGTGCCAGGGATCGGCGCTTCTGACAAGGCCTATCGGTGGGCTGGAACAACCGAAAAAAATGGCGGATGCCTTCAAACGGGAACAAGCCGCAAGTTGCACCCATTCGCCTTCGGCTCACCGCTAAACTTATTCCTGACCTTGGCCGCGATGGCCGGCGCTTGGTATCTTGACAAGAGGTACGGCCAGGCAACAAGGGTTCAACCGGCTTTTTGTCCTTCATCGCAATCCTTCCGGTCGGTGAGGGGCCGGGCGAGCCGGATGTGGTTCACGCCTGCTTTGAAGCCTGCAATTCCTTGACCTTGGCAGCAGCGGCCGGCGGTTCGAGGCGGATATCGACGCTGGCGGCGTGGGCGGTCAAGCCCTCCTTGTGGGCCAGACAGCGGAGGTCGTCGGCCAGGGCGGCCAAACCTTGTGGCGTGAACTGCACAACACTGGAACGCCGTAGAAAGTCATTGGCCGATAGGCCGCTGGCGAAGCGCGCGGTGCCGCCCGTCGGCAGCACATGCGACGGACCGGCCACGTAATCGCCCAGGGCCACCGGCGTGAACGGGCCGAGAAATACGGCGCCCACGTTGTCGATGCGTTCGGCCAGGACCTCGGCATCGCGGGCCATGATGTGAAGATGTTCCGGAGCGAGTTGATTGACCCAATCGACCGCTTCCTGAGGAGTGCGGGCGGTCACCAGGGCGCCGAAGGTTTCCAGGCTGGCCCGCGCTTGCCGGGCCCGGGCCAGCGGCGGCAGTTGCCTCTGGAGAGCCGCCTCCACTTCGTCCGCCAGCGGCGCGTGCCAGGTGATTAGAATGCTCGAGGCCGGATCGTGCTCGGCCTGGGCAATCAGGTCGGCGGCGATGTAATCGGGCGAGGACGTGTCGTCGGCCAGGACCACGATTTCGCTGGGCCCGGCCAGGCAATCGATGGCCACCTGGCCGAAGACGTATTTCTTGGCCAGCGTGACGAAGATGTTGCCGGGACCGACGATCATGTCCACGGCGGGCAGCCCGTCCACGCCGTAGGCCAGGGCGGCCACGGCCTGGGCGCCGCCCACGCGATAGACTTCCTTCACCCCCAGCTCGTAACAGGTCGCCAGCAGATCGCGGTTGTAGGCACCGGCGGGCGTGGGCGGCAGGACCACGGCAATTTCCTTGACGCCGGCGGCCTGGGCCGGGCACACGGTCATGAGCAGGGTCGAGGGATAGGACGCCGCCCCTCCCGGCACGCAGACGCCGACGCGGCGCAGGGGCCGGTAGCGCAGACGCAACTCATGCCGGCCCGATATATGCAGCACGGCATCGCGGTTTACCAGCCCGGTTTGAAAGGCCAGGACATTGATGCGAACCCGGCGAATCGTGTCGAGAAAAGCGGGATCAGCCGCCTGGTGCGCTTCCGCCAGCTCATCGCCGCTGACGCGCAGCGTGGCGGCGTCGAGGCGGACGCCATCGAGTTTGTGGGTATAGTCGAGAACGGCTGCCAGGCCGCCGTGGCGAACATCGCGGCAGATGCGATCCACCACCAGCCGCGGCGGCAGCGGTTCGCCAAAGACGTCCTGGGTCAGTTGCCGGCCGCGCGGGGAGACCACCTCTCCCTGGGTGCTCAATTGCTCGCGCAAGGCGGCCAGGTCCTGCGCCGCCTCCGGATCGGCGCCGCGAATCCGTCGCATGATCAACTTGTCCATGATCGGTCCTCGTAGTCCATCCGTGTCACCACGGAAGATGCACTATACGATGAATGGCCCGGGCTTGCAACCCAACGGAAAAAGAATCCGGTCTTCCCAAGCCCGCCGGCGTAGTATCCGCACTTGAGGTTCGGAAAAAAGTGGAAGGAGAGTCATTAGGCGAGCGGCAGGAAATAACTTACCTGGCGACCGTCAAGGCGTAAACCCGACGTGGAAGCCAACTACACGTCGGGCTTACGCCTCGACGCTCACCGTGTCTCAAAAAAGTTCGCAGTTTATCCTCTTGCAAAGCGTCCCTGGATGAGGGTTAATGGAGCGGAGCACATTCTCTATGAGGATTCTGTCATGGCGAAGATTCCCGGCGGACGGCTGGCGGCGTATGGCGTATTTCTGGTTGTCTGGCTGGCGCTAAGTTCGTTGCCGGCGCGGTCGGGCGATAATCCGAATGGCGAACCCAAGAAAGGCCAGGCCAAGAAAGGCGACGGGACCAAAAAAGCCGATCCCAAGAAGCTCAACGACAAGATCAAAGAAATCGCCGGCTCGGCCGAGTTTTTGGGCGGCGTGCCCAAGCACTTCGCCACCCTCAAGGCGGTGGACCCGGCCCGAAACCAGGTCACTCTGCTGATTGAGGGCGAAGTGCTGCCCAAGATTTGGCCGCTGGTCCCGGATGCCGAGATCAAGGTGCTGGGTTGGTGGGGCCGGCTCGGCGATTTCACCCTCGGCGACCGCGTTTGGATCTGGTTCAAGACCGACCGCAAGAAACAGGCGGTGGCCATTTCCATGATCGCCGACGAGCTCAGCCAGCAGGACATCAACGGCATGCCGTATACCGTGGAAAAGATGGAAGCCGGCGGGAAAAATCCGGTCGTGGTTTTCAAGCTTTTCAAAGGGAAAGCGCGGACCCTGGGCATCGACAAGGCCCTGTTGCCGAGCCTGGTGGATAAGCTGGCCGTGAAGGAGAAGCTTTACATCCAAAGCCGGGACGGCAAGATCCGCCTGGCCCTCACCGCCAAGGAACTACCCGCCGTCCGCGACAAGCAAAAACAGGTCCAGCGGCAGCGCTGGGCCAAGGACGGCCTGCCCGGCACCATCGGCTTCATCCACGTCTTCAGCGGCGAGATGGATTTGATCCTCGATCATGAAACCATGCGTTGGGCCCGCTCCCTCCAGGTCGGCGACAAGGTCACGCTGCACGCCGATCCGCCCATCAAGGCCCTGGTGAAAAACGTGCAGACCTGGCGCGAGCGCACCCAGGTGCGCCTGGTCGTCAAGAGCTTCGACCTGGCCGAATTGGCGGCGGGACAGCGGATCGCCCTGATCCGCATGCCGCCGTCGCCGGAGGTGGAAAACGCCGCCCTGCCCCCCGACGTGGATCGGCCGCGAGCGACCAAGAAGGAACGCATCGAGTGGTTTATGGCCAGCATCTACTGCACCTGCGGTGTGGCCGGCGACCGCTGCACCGGCCATTTTTATACCCTGGCCAGCTGTAATCCCAACGGCTGCGGTATGCCCAACCTCATGCGCGGCATCTTGGCCGAAAAAATCGACGAGGGCAAAACCGACCGGCAAATCTTCGAGGAGCTGATCGAAGGCCAGGGACCGCATCTATTAAAACCGCACCTCTTGCCCTGAGGGCGCCTGTCCCAATTGGGTGCACGACATGGTTTTCGCTGGGTCTGTAGGAACGCCCTCCGTGGCGTTCCGCAATCCGAATCGTGTTATTCGTCCCACCGGAACGCCACGGAAGGCGTTCCCTACAGAAGAACCTATCCTCGCAAACCGCGTCGTGCCCCCCCCCGCAACCTCTGGCCGACGGGGAGGTTGCGGGCTGTCCGGTTTGGGAAAAATCCACAGGAATAAATTAAGGCTTTTGGGCAGGAAATTGCTTGACATCCTTACGTTTCCCTCTAACATGCAGAGACGAACCCCAAAACCCGTGGCCCCACGCGCGGTAAGTTTTGTCCCGAGATTGGGCGGAGGGATTTGGCGTATGTCTGCACAGCCCCGGCGCCGGCGTCTGGAAGTCGAAGACATCGGTGACGTTACCGTTGTCAATTTCACCGACAAGAAAATCCTCGACGAGCAAAACATTCAGATTATCGGGGAGCAACTCTTCAGCCTCGTCGATGAGCTAGGCCGGAAAAAGATCCTGTTGAATTTCGGCAACGTGGAATATCTTTCCAGCGCCGCCCTGGGCAAATTCATCACCTTGAACAAAAAGGTGAACCAGGCCGGCGGCAAGTTGATCCTGTGCAATATCGATTCGCAGATCTACGAAGTGTTTGAAATTACCAAGTTGAATAAGTTATTCAAGATCGAGAAGGAAGAACAGGCCGCCTTGCAGGCCTTTTAAGAGTTGTCCGAAAAGGGGACAGGACCCGAAAATAGACTGACATGAATCGAGAGGTCCTGTCCCTTTTCGGACAACCTCTGATCGCCCTGACACCATTGAAAATCGCCCACCAAACCTTCCCGCAGGGGGCGGCGAAGGATACGCAGACCCTGGCTCCCGCAAGTCCCACGGCCAGGTTCGGGGAACGGGCCCATCGGCTCCCGCGTCCAGGGGAGGAGGCCCAGGCAGGAGTGGTTTCGTGCCTGATTTACTCTTCCGTGGTGAGAAAGCCTCCATGCGCGATGTTGGCCCCACCGGCGGCCGGGAATACGTCTTTGCCACGGACCCCGCCGAAGCGCGTCGGGTGCAGGATGAAATCGAACGCGCTTTGCTCACCCATCGCTTCGAGGAACGCGACATCTTCAGCATCAAGCTGGCACTCGAGGAGGCCCTGGTCAATGCCATGAAGCATGGCAACCATTACGACCGCGGCAAGAAAATCATGCTGGCCTACCGCATCACCGTCGAGCGCTTCGACGTGGCCATTGTCGATGAAGGCCCCGGCTTCGACCCCGGCGACGTGCCCGACCCCCGCGACGTGGAAAACCTCGAGCGCTCCTGCGGCCGGGGACTTTGCCTCATGCGCCATTACATGTCCGAAGTCGTTTTCCATCCCCCCGG